>JAYPUF010000087.1:0-9481 GCA_038133925.1 Marivivens sp.
ACGGCACCAAGTTCATAACCGTTTCAGACAAAGGCCAAATCGCAATCGGCTCGGTAGTACGCGAAAATGGTCAAATGACTGACTTGACCGTTGCGCAAACGTTCATGCTCAAGGACCCGCAGGGCAACCCGAGCACAGGTCGCAATTTTGATTCAGAAGGCCTCGCGCTTGATGGAAAAGGCGGTTTTTATCTGAGCCTTGAGGGACCCGCTCGGGTTTGGCACTACACATCCGCAACAGCGATCCCCACGCAAATCTCGGTTCCAGCAGAGTTTGCAAACTACGGCGAAAACTCAAGCCTTGAAGCGCTTGCAATTGATGCCAAGGGCGAGGTCATAACCCTTCCGGAACGGTCAGGAAGACACAGCACCCCATTTCCGGTTTACGCATGGAACGGACGAGGTTGGTCGGTCCGCTTCCAATTGGACCGCATCCTCCCATTCCTACCTGTGGGAGCTGATTTTGACGATCGCGGCAACCTCTACATCCTTGAACGCGACTTTCAGGGGATCCTGTTCAGGTCTCGAGTTCGGCGGATCACACCTGACTTAACGTCCAAAACGATCCTCGAAATAAGCCACGATAATCTCGAAGGCATCAGCGTTTGGCGCGACGACCAAGGTAAACTTCGTGCAACTATGATCTCGGACAACAACATGTACGATTGGCTTCCAACGCGCGTTGTTGAGTACCGTTTGAGCGATTGACGCAACCGTTTTTCAAGGCTAAAGAGCCGCGTCCTCAGCCTGAGGGCCAAGTCACCGCACCCTTGTAAAAACGGAAACCGGACATGACCCGTATACTTCCTGGCGTAATCGCCATGGCCGCCATCGTTGTGGCCTCTAACATCCTCGTTCAATTCCTCATCCTCGATGGCCTTTTGACCTGGGGCGCTTTCACCTACCCGCTCGCGTTCCTTGTTACAGACATTACCAACCGCGTTTATGGCGCAGCTAATGCCCGCCGTGTAATCCTTGTCGGTTTTGTCGTTGGCATTATCTGCTCGCTCATCGGCAGCCAGATCATGCTCGAGGGCGATGGTTACACCTATCCCGCAGTTGCGCTTCGTGTAGCAATCGGATCAGGCACCGCCTTCCTTCTCGCGCAGCTCCTCGACGTTGCCGTTTTCAACCGTCTGCGCGATGCTGGCTGGTGGAAAGCTCCGCTCGTCTCGAGCATTCTCTCCTCGGCGGTCGACACAGCGCTTTTCTTTTCCATCGCTTTCGCTGGCTTTATCTCGCTCGGTGAAAACGCTGACGCCGAGGTGTCTTGGGCGCTCGACGCTGTTCCGCTCCTCAACGTCGGCCCCGAAGCCCCGCTCTGGGTGACCCTCGCTTTGGCCGACGGCGGTGTGAAACTTGCCGTTGCTCTCATCGCATTGGTGCCCTTCCGCGTAATCGTTGGGCAAATCCTTGCGAAAAAGGCTGTCGCATAAAGTTCACGCAAGCACTGGTAGATTTTGTTTTGACAAATACGAAATCTGTGCCACCCTTTCCTTAGGCGAAACCCATTGAAAGGAGGTGATCCAGTGTCGAGAAAGGTATTGGAGAAAGGTGTCGGGACAACTTGGGGGACGATCGACTAGGGCAGCCCTTAGTCAACTCCGAACTCAGGTGGGTCTAACCTAACCGATCCCACCTCCTGGACTTTCGAAGGGTCGCTTCCTCGCCGAGGCGGCCCTTTTCCATGTCAGAAGAACACCATGCTCTATTGCACTGATCAGATTAGCCTTCACGACTGGGAACTCACGGAGCAATTCGTGCGCGCCTCGGGTCCGGGTGGCCAGAACGTGAATAAAGTGTCAACGGCGGTCGAGCTGCGGTTCGAGGCCGAGCGGAGCCCGTCGCTGCCCGAGCCGGTCAAGCGGCGTCTGAAACGGATCGCGGGCAGCAAGTGGACGAACGAGGGCGCGATTGTCCTGTTCGTGCAGGACACCCGTTCCCAAGCCATGAACCGCGAACTTGCCCGCGAACGCCTAGCCGAAATGATCCGCGCCGCCACCGTGGTCCCCAAACGCCGCATCGCCACCAAACCCACCAAGGGGTCCGTGCGGCGGCGGCTGGACGAGAAGAAAAAGCGGGGGGAGGTTAAGGCGCTTAGGGGGAAGGTTTAGCAAGAATATACTTCTCGCACCCGATGAACAGGCTGATAATTTCTGACAACTCTTCAAATTATCAGATTTTTGAAATTATTTTTCCAGTTAGAGAATTATTGGCAAGCGGCCCAAGACAATCAGTTCATTGCAAGTATGAAGAACAATGCGATCACGGCAAACTGGAACACCAGCACCATCATAATCGCCGATATGCGGCGATTTTGTATTTCAAGGCGATACCTTTGAATCCACGCTATCGCTTCGTCATACGCGTACATTCGGTCGCGAAACTCCTCTTCGTGAATTAATATCGGAGCTGCTAGAGGGCGGCCGTATCGAAGAATTTCCGCAGGGTTGGGCTTAATCACCAAATCCCCGCGGACACGGGGCGTCCTAATATTTTTAAGCCAAACACTGAGACGTCTTAAGTATCCCAATTGCTTCTCTATAAATGCAAAAATGGCACCTAATATGGCAATGTATGGGCTAAACTCTACGAAAGAACCGTCAAACAAATCCATATTAACAACTTAAGAAGATCTTATTTCAACATAAATCACTCTAGGATTGAAATACCCCTTCATTCAACTGTTTTTCTGCGAAGCTCATTTTTACTAAACCCTAACCTCCATCGCCTCCTGATCGCCCACGCCAAACACGCGTTTGTACCTTGCGACTTCCCCCTCAGGGCCCATGGCTTTCTTGGGGTTGTCGCTCAGTTTCACGGTGGGGTGGCCGTTGGCTGACACCGCTTTGCAGACCAGCGAGAACGGGGCGAGGGCGTCGTTTGCGGTCAGGCCGATGAAGTCGTTGGTCAGCATGGTGCCCCAACCGAAGGACGCTTTGACGCGGCCGCGGAACTGGTCCGCCAGCTCGTGGATTTTCTGCACATCCAGACCGTCGGAAAAGATGACGAGCTTTTGGGTCGGGTCCTCTCCGCGGTCTTTCCACCAGCGGATCGCGGTCTCGGCCCCTGTGGCGGGATCGCCCGAGTCGATACGGATGCCGGTCCAGCCCGCAAGCCAGTCGGGGGCGTTGTGCAAAAAGCCCTCGGTCCCGTAGGTGTCGGGCAGGATGATGCGCAGGTTGCCGTCGTGTTCCTCGTGCCAATCGGCGAGCACGTCATAGGGCGCGCGGCGGAGGTCCTCGTCGGTTTGGGCGAGGGCGGCGTAGACCATGGGCAGTTCGTGGGCGTTGGTGCCGATCGCCTCGATATCGCGCTTCATGGCGATGCGGCAGTTCGAGGTGCCGATGAACTTGTCGCCCAGCCCCTCGATCAGGGCCTGCACGCACCAGTCCTGCCATAAGAAACCGTGGCGGCGGCGGGTGCCGAAGTCGGCCAGTTTCAGGTCGGGGATGGTGCGCAGACTTTCGACCTTTTCCCAGAGCTTGGTCATGGCGCGGGCATAGAGGACCTGAAGTTCGAACTTGCCCATCTGGTTGAGGACGGCGCGGGACCGCAGCTCCATCAGGATGGCGAGGGCGGGGATTTCCCAGAGCATAACCTCGGGCCAGGTGCCTTCGAAGGTCAGCTCGTACTGACCGTCGCGCTTTTCGAGGTGGTAGGGCGGAAGGCGGAGGTTCTCGAACCACTCCATGAAATCAGGGCGGAACATCTGGCGCTTGCCGTAGAAGGTGTTGCCTCGCAGCCATGTGGATTCGCCGCGCGACAGGGACAGCGAGCGGACGTGGTCGAGTTGTTCGCGCAGCTCGCCCTCGTCGATCATGTCGGCAAGGCGGATGTGCTTGGCACGGTTGATCAGGCTGAAGGTGACGGTGGTGTCAGGGCGGTTGCGGAACACCGACTGGCACATGAGGAGCTTGTAAAAATCGGTATCGATGAGCGAGCGGATAATCGGATCGATCTTCCACTTATGGTTATAGACGCGAGTTGCGAGATCGACCATCTTGGGCTCCTTAATTTGGTGCCAATTAAGAACGTGAAGTGCTTTAGATCAAGCGATACAAACACGCTGACCTGTCGCGGCAGACATCTTAACGGCATCAATCACGCGAAGTGTTTCAAGTCCTTCTCGACCCGAGACTAACGGAGCTTCTTCCGCTCGGATGACTTTCGCGAATTGCGTAATTTGACGAGCGAGTGGATCTTCGTTCGCAATGGCAGGGCGGATCATCTCAAAAGGTTCATACCAGCTCTGGACACCATTGTTGCGGCGCAGGTCAAGCTGCGGAAGGGAAAGCGAACCATCCGTGCCGCCGATCAGATAACAGTGTTCTCCATCTGCTTTGGGATAAGCCGGATTCTCGCCCGTGGTCATTTCCCAGCTCCAAGGCGAGACCGTTGCATCACAGACCGAAGCTGTCGCAAGCGCACCCGAAGCAAATTCAAGCAGTATCACTGCGGTTTCTTCAACCGCATTCCCGCGGACAGCGTTAGATTCAGAGGCGGTAACAGCGACAACATCTCCAAGCAGATAACGTAGGTTATCTACGTCATGGATAAGGTTGAGGAATACAGGACCCGCACCTTTCTCGCGACGCCAATCGACATTGAAATAGTCGTCAGGCTTTTTGATCCAAAACATCGCGTTCGCAACCAAGGGACGGCCGATGTCCCCTCTTTCAATCGTTTCTTTTGCTTTTTGCATCAGCAAGTTATGCCGACGATGATGTCCGGTTAGAAGCGGAACTCCTGCCTTTTCGGCGGCCTCCACAAGCTCAATTGCATCTTCAAGTTTGTCGCATAGCGGCTTTTCTATAAGCACTGGCAAACCAGCGGCGATACACTCGAGCCCGTTTGCTTTGTGAAGCTGGTTTGGCGTCGCGACCAGAACTCCATCGGGCCGATCAACGGCAAGCATATCTCCAAGGCTCTTGAACCACGGCGCGCCAAATTCTCTTGCGACGACCTCGCCCACGGAGGTCGGATCGATTACTGCAGCGATTTCGGCTCTCTCGCTTTGCGCAATATGCATGACATGACGTCGCCCAATTAGGCCAGCGCCCATGACCGCTATACGAACTTTAGACATCTTCATCTTCCTACTTAGACAACGTTCACACCGTGCGACTTCATCGCATCTACGGCAGCATCAAGCGAATTATCAAAGTCGATCGCTCGGCAAAGATCAGTTCTAACATGAACTTTGAAACCCAACCTTGCGGCATCTACTGCGGAATAATGAACACAAAAATCTGTCGCGAGCCCAACAAGCGTCAGCACCTCAATTCCTCGAGTACGCAGATACCCTTCGAGCCCCGTAGGAGACTTATGGTCATTCTCAAAGAATGCCGAATAGCTATCAATAAAGGGATTAAACCCCTTGCGAATGATCAGATCAGCGTCGGTCCGAAGGTCGCTGTGAAACTCTGCGCCGACGGTCATCTGAATGCAGTGATCAGGCCAAAGCACCTGAGGCCCGTATGGCATCTCGATCATGCTCATCGGGGCCGCATCACGATGAGATGAAGCAAAGGAGGAATGCCCCGCGGGATGCCAATCTTGGGTTAGGATCACACTTGCGAAGTCATCCATCAGTGCGTTGATAGGTGCAACGATTTCATCACCTCCAGCCACCGCAAGAGCGCCTCCTGGGCAGAAGTCATTTTGCACATCAATTACAATCAAAGCATGGTCTGCAGGATGCATCACTGGCCCTCTTGTTTGAACCGAGCCTAGCGCGGCAAGTTCTGGGGTCAATTCCTCTGTGAACATACGTTGTGCTCTTGATAGGAAATTCAGAGAGGCGTAAGCCGATCTCATGTATACAGTTGCTGCACTCTATCATTTCACCGCTTTTCAAAACCCGTCTGCGCTCCAAGGGCCGCTCGAGGCGCTCTGCATCGAGAAGGGGATCACCGGAACTCTTCTCTTAGCAAAAGAAGGGATCAATGGGACTATTGCTGGCGACCGTGCTGGAATTGACGCAGTAATTGCACATATCAAAGCTCTTCCGGGATGCGCCGACTTTGAGTGGAAAGAAAGCGCGGCAACAGACCAGCCCTTTGCTCGCATGAAAGTCCGTCTCAAGAAAGAGATCGTGACCATGGGGCAACCTGATGTCGACCCGCGTGCAGTTGTCGGTCAGTACGTTGCGCCTGAGGATTGGAATGAACTGATTTCATCGCCAGATGTCGCAATTATCGATACGCGTAACGACTACGAGGTTGCCATCGGAACTTTCGAAGGTGCGATAGACCCACAAACAAAGACGTTCCGCGAGTTTCCACAATGGTGGGAAGAGAACAAAGAGCGCTTCCACAACAAGCGGATCGCCATGTTCTGTACGGGCGGTATTCGCTGCGAAAAATCGACGAACTTCCTGAGGCAGCAAGGCGTAGAAGAAGTTTATCACCTCAAAGGCGGCATCCTGAAATACCTTGAGGAAATGCCGCAGGAAAAGAGCCTGTGGAACGGAGAGTGCTTTGTCTTTGACCGCCGCGTCTCGGTTGGTCATGGCCTTGCCGAAGGTCCTTATGACCTTTGTCACGCTTGTCGCCGCCCGATTCTGCCCGAAGATATGAAGCGAGCTGAATTCGAGGCGGGGGTTTCGTGCCACCATTGTGCCCATGAGACGACCGAGGAAGACAAAGTGCGTTTCCGCGAGCGCCAAAAGCAGATCAAACTCGCGAAGAAGCGCGGCGAAAAGCACCTCGGGGGCTTATAAGCATGGCGATGCGCAAGCCGTTGTCTGAAGGCTTAGCGCTCTTGATCGGCTTGGTGGCGGGATACAGCTTTTACAATCTTGGACTGCCCCTTCCTTGGATGCTTGGCCCACTGATCCTGAACACAATCGCCGCATTGACCGGCGCCCCTGTTTCGGCCCCCAAGCGCTTTCGCCCAATCGTAATTCCGATCATTGGCGTCATGCTTGGCGCATCTGTCACGGCCGAAGTCCTCAGCCAGCTATTTGAGTGGTCACTTGCAGTTGCCATTTTGGCCGCATTCTTGTCAGTCGCGGCGGCCAGCTCATTCCTGATCTACAAGCGTCTTGGGCGCTATGACACAGTCACAGCCTATTTTTCGGCCATGCCCGGCGGGCTCAACGATATGATCCTAATCGGCGGAAGCTGGGGCGGAGATGAACGCAAAATTGCGCTTGCCCATGCGTCTAGGGTCTTGATGACTATCATTATCGTGGGCTTGGTCTTCGGTCTCGTCTTTGGAGTTCGATCAAACAGTGGCGCAAAGGCAAATTGGATTGCTATCAATGCGCTAGACTACAGTGACTGGATAATCCTGATCGGATGTGCTGCGATTGGGAGCCCGCTTGGCAAATTGCTTCGCCTTCCAACCGGCATACTTCTTGGCCCAATGCTCCTGAGTGCAATCGCGCATGTGCTGCACCTTGTGGAAATTGCCCCGCCAAGTTTGGTCGTGATTGCAGCCCAGATTGTGCTCGGCTCCAACATCGGGTGTCAGTTCGTTGGCTCAAAGCTGCGGGACATCGGAAGGGACCTCGTGCTGGGTTTGGGCTCCTGCGTATCAATGCTGATTTTCGCAACGATCTTCACTGTTGGTAGCGCAGCGGTGATCAACGTGCCGATGGCAAACGTATTTCTTGCGTATTCACCGGGCGGTCTTACTGAAATGTCGCTGCTCGTGCTGGCAATGCACCTCGATGTTGCCTTTGTTTCGGTGATGCACATCGTGAGAATTCTGCTAGTCGTCGCTGCGGCTCCGTTGGTGTTCAAGTTCTCGAAACTACGCTGAGCGCAAACCCGTTTCGACCAAGAGTCCGCGTCGCTTGGCTTCATAATAATATCCGCGCGCATACCAGCCAACAGCAGTCTTTTCGTCACCGTCTGATACGAGCCACGCACCACGCAAGTATTTCCCCGCGTACTGCAAATTTACGTCGGCCTTGAGGAGATCGTCTGGGGTGCCGCGATGACCCATGGTTCGCGCGGTCTGAGGAAGGATCTGCATCAAACCATAATAGGGACCGTTTCGCGCCCCAGGGCGATAGTCACTCTCGCGCTGGATGACGCGATGAACCAATGTGCGGGGAATTTGATAATAGTCCGCCCAATAGTTGATGCGCTCGCGCAGCTCGTTCGTCTCATTTGGAAAGAGGCTCGGGTTATAGGTGCCTTTGGCAAAAGAATTCACACCAGAACCGCAGGCTGACAAAATAACCAACGCCGAACAAACAAACGACCTACGAGTAAACATTTTGAAGTGCTCCAAGGAAACTTAGAGCGCTGATACAGCCTACGAAGAACAGGTCAAAGTCCCTAATAATCTCTCGGCGGTTGTTTGCTATGCTCTGGTTCGAACTCTTGGATCGAGAATTCGATACTGATTTGATAGGCTTCTTCAGTTTCGCTTATCTCGACCTTACCTCCTATCTGAGCAGCAAATGCGTTGATGAGAGAAGTCCCAAGGCCACTTCCTTCGGTTTCCACATCGTAAAGCGGTTTACCCTTGGTGTTCTGAAGCAAGAACTGAGCGCGGCCATCGGACATTCGTTCAAGATGCACCCGAACCCGAGCAGGGCCATCATTCGGTACCCCAAGGTACTTTACTGCGTTTGTTGCTGCTTCTGCCGCTAAGAGAGACAGTGGAAGCGCTTGGTCTGGGTAGAGGCCGACCTCTTCCAAGTCGTAATCAAGAATAACTCCAGACGATTTTTCAAGACCGTTCTCGTAAGACATCTGAACAATGTAGCGAATAAGTTGATCTGCGCGGACTTGGCCATGTGCTTCAGACTCATAAAGAGACCGATGGACCGACGCGATCGACATGACGCGAAGCTGAAGATCCTTGAGCGCTCGCCTCGCTTCGGGCGCATGCAGTTTGCGCATCTTCATGTTAATGATCGAAGAGATGAGCTGAAGGTTATTCTTAACCCGATGATGCACTTCCTTAAGAAGTACCGTCTTGTCATGAATTGTGCCTTCGAGCTCGGCCTCATCGCGAATAACGGTATCTGCCAGATCATGCCAAACTTCGCCAATCCGACGGATTTCAAAAGGCATCGATGCGTTCGGTGTATAGGACGGCATACGCCTACTCAGAGCAAAGTGCTTCATTTCAAGTTTAAATCAACGCACTGGTCGAATGACCATTCGGTGGACCGCGAAATATGCAACTGCGAGTGACGCCGCCCACATCAATGCAGGAAGCAAGAGCGGGCTGATCCACTTCCAACGATCAGCAAACAAGAAGTGTTCGCGCGGCCAGCTACCGATCGCATAGATTGTGCCCTCAACGATGGGGATTACCGCGAAGACGCGCTCTTCTCCGGTTAAAGTTTTTGCAGTAAAAGCAATGCGTTGACTCTCTCCCAGCTTTGCGAGTGGAATGTCTGCTGGAATGCGCTGCCAAACCGTGTCGAGCCCGTTTTGAGCGCTCATTATCTCGCCCTCGGAATTAAATGTAGCGAGCTCGAGCGGCCTATCAGACAGAAGTGCCAAATCGTC
>JAYPUF010000088.1:0-9471 GCA_038133925.1 Marivivens sp.
GCAGATCGAAGAGGTTCTGTCCGATGTTGGGTCGGGCAATCACGAACGTCGCATTGCCGTTACCGGGGCTGATGACCTGACGCGCCTGTCCGAGGGGATCAACAAGACCCTTGACCAAATCGAGGCTGGGATCGATGCGATCCAGCAGGTCTCAACAGACGTTGCTCACGACCTACGCGCGCCATTGTCGCGGCTCCGCATTCGGTTGGAACAACAAGTCTTCGACCCAGCAATGCCCGATGCGACGAAACAAGACCTCGGAAGTGCCCTGATCGAAATCGATGGAATTTCAGAGACCTTCGATGCGATCCTGAGGCTCTCTCGATTGCAATCAGGTGCCGTTTCACCAGCGTTTAAAGACGTTGATCTGGGCGAGCTTTGTGATGAGGTTCAGGAAATTCTAACTCCCAGCGCCGAGGACGCAGGGCATACCCTACTACTCACCAAAGGCACCACAGTCACGGTTCGAGCCGATCGTGACCTCCTAATGCAAGCCTTGATCAATATGGTCGACAACGCGATCAGGCATTGTCCCGCGCCCGCTGATATCACCATCTACTGTGATGGGACAAAATTTGGCGTTCGCGACACCGGCCCAGGCATCCCCGAAAACATGCGCGACCGCGTGCTCCAACGGTTTGTCCGATTGGACCAGAGCCGCAACACTGCGGGCTCTGGTATTGGTCTAAGCCTTGTCACTGCCATCGCCAGAATTCATGACGCAGATTTGCACATCGACGATGCAAAACCAGGGGTCGATATCGGTATTGCTCTTTAAACAGCGGTACAAACACGCGACTGGTCCAGGCATGTTTGTAATTAGCATCGCGTTCCCTTCAGACACTTCACCCACTACATCCGCAGCAACTTACTGTTAGACAGTCATACCAAACACGGCCCCACTTCCAGGCAGTCACGGCGGATAAAACTCTCGCAGCATCGCATGAACGGTTCTTGCTCAAAGCAGCAATCTATTGTTCGACGCTGAAGTAGTCGCTCTGGGCCATCAGGCATGATGGCCCAACTGGTCATTTTTCTATGGTTACGGAGAGGGTCAACGTATCTTCCAGTCCGATCGATGTCACCCAGTTGCAAACGATCCGTGCCTATTGGGACCCCGAGATATGCAGCCGTTCATTAAAGCGTGCAGGCCACTGATACTAAGAACCGATCATTAGAGGATCTCGCATTCATCTTTCGAGAGAACTTCGAGTGCCTTCCGATATCTCGAAACGCACGGGCTTTTTCCTCTTGCTTTGCAGCATCGAAACCCGTTCCTTGATCTGGCCCGACGCTATGATATTGACGACCTTCATCTTGACCAGATCGCTGCCGCGCAACCTGCTATCGATGGCAAGATTGAACAGCGCCAGCTCACGACGGTTTTCTGCCAACTCAAGCCTGACCCTGATCGGCCAAACGTATTTGGGCTTTAGCAGCCTCATCTAACCGACAATGCGGCCCTTGTTTTACACGCGTCGACATGCGCGAATGGCGGGTAAGTTTGTTATGCCCAAAGCGGTTTCTCGGATCTACCACACCCTCCCCTCCCCACCGACAACACGATGCTGACACGCGTCATAATATCGAATGCCGCTCGGTGACTGATGGCCGACAGTTAGATCAAGTTGACCTATCGAGTTTGAAATTTTCAACGTTCAGCCAAGCAAAAAAGGCGCCCCGGAGGGCGCCTTTGAGGGATGATTTGGTGGGAGTGCCGTCACCAAATCTTCAGGGGTTACTCAACCGGAATTGCGGCCAATTCCGGTTCGTCATGGTGGTGATGCTCTTTCACCGGACGCATGAAGAGGTTCGCAAAGAAGGCGACGACCAGAAGGGCAGCCATGCAATACATCGTGGTATTGTATAGGCTTGGCGTCGGGTCGATTGTGCCTTCAGGGGCGATCTCCATCAGTTTTGCAATCGTGACGGTTTTAGCGGCAACCAGCTGGCCAAGGTCAGCGACAGGTGCGCCAAACTTTTCAGTGAAGGCCGCTGGGTCAATTTTCTCGACCAGAGCAGAGATCGCTTTGTTCACCGACATTTCACGCAGCGACGTAATGGCAAGCGGGCCAAGGACACCTGCAGTCGACCAAGCGGTCAGCAGACGACCATGGATACCGCCGACGTGCATGGTGCCGAACATGTCTGCCAGATAGGCAGGGATGGTCGCAAAGCCACCGCCATACATGGAGAAGATCACCATAGTCGCGATGTAGAAACCCATCAGGTAGAACATCGACGGGGCTGATGCACCTGCGCTCGCAAAGTATGGGATCGACATGTAGAGAACCGTGCCGAGCAAGAAGAAGCACATGTAGGTCGCCTTGCGGCCGATGAAGTCAGACGTAGAGGCCCAGAAGAAGCGACCGACCATGTTGAAGACCGAGATCATCAGAACATAGGTAGACGCAAAGCCTGCGGTGACGACGAGCGGCATCATGGTGCCGAAGATCTCGGACATCATGGTTTTTGCGACGCCGATCACACCGATACCAGCAGTCACGTTGAAGCATAGCATAACCCAAAGCTGCCAGAACTGCGGTGTCTTGAGCGCTTGGTCAATGTGAACGTTATTCTGGGTAATGAGGCCCGACGATATGACAGGCTTTGGTTCCCAACCAGCGGGTTTCCAGTCCTTAGCAGGAACGCGGTATTGGAAAGCTGCGATCATCATGACGATGAAATAGACGACACCGAGGACCATGAAGGTGCTGGATGCGCCTGTGTCGCCAGTGCCAACCACGTATACGCCTGCGTCACCACCGAACGATGCGGCTTGTTTTGCGGTCGCAACGACCACTTCGACTTTGCCTGCTGCGTTTTCTGCGAACACGCGACCACCTTCGATCATGGTCGCGACAGCACCTTCAGCGCCGAGGAACTCTGGTGCCGTTGCAAAGGTTTTCAGCAGCCAACCTTTGAGTGGTGCCGCGATCATCGCACCGCCACCAAAGCCCATGATCGCCATACCCGTTGCCATACCGCGACGGTCTGGGAACCAACGGATCAAGGTTGATACAGGCGACACATAGCCAAGGCCAAGTCCGCACCCACCGAGCACGCCGTAGCCAAGGTAGATCATCCACAACTGGTGGGACGAAATGCCGACCGACCCGATGATAAAGCCGCCGCCCCAGAGGAACGCAGCCACGACACCCACCATGCGGGGGCCAACTTCTTCGAGCCACTTGCCCGCGAAAGCCGCCGCGAGGCCAAGGAACACGATCGCCACAGAAAAAATCCAGACGACAGATGACAGCGACCAGTCGTCGGCCGCAGGCGCTGCAACGCCAAGCTGGCGGGTCAACGCGGGGTTAAACACGGACCACGCATAGACCGAGCCGATGCACAGGTGAATTGCAATAGATGCTGGCGGAACGCGCCAGCGGTTATATCCGGGTTCTGCGACGATGTGTTCCTTATACAGGAACGACAGCGCACCGCCTGAACGGGCATTAGACATGATATTCCTCCCTTTTTTCCGTGATCGACCCAAGGCTCCTCAACCAAAGATCGGCGGATTTGTTTCGGCATGCGACAGCATGCACAGTTGCAACCTGTCGCAAGGGAGTTATTGTTGTCAAATAATTTTAATAATTAAAACAATGACTTAGTTGGAAGTTTTGTCCACGTTGGGCGGTCGAATTTTCGATTATCGGGACATCCTGTCTAGGGCCTTTCCCAAATAACCACTCAATCGGGACATTTTGTCCAAAACACCCTCAAAGTGCAGGCAAGCGAATTTCAAAGCGACTTCCGACACCGACCTCGGATTCGACGGTAATTTGACCGCCCGCACGTGTGACCAATGTCTGGCTGATCGATAGACCGAGTCCCGTACCTTGCGCCTGTTTGGTGGTAAAGAACGGGTCAAAGATGCGCGAGACAATGTCCGAGGGGATACCCGCGCCACTGTCCTGCACCTTGATCACGACAGAGCTGTCTTGGTCATAGACCGAAAGAGACAGACTGCCGCCCTTCGTCATCGCGTGGATGGCATTCAGGATCAGGTTCACGACAACCTGCTGCAGTTCTGTTCGCGCCATGACGACTTCGGACTCAGAGGTAATCTCAGTGATGGGAGTGATACCAGCCGCATCGATTTGATGGCGGGTGAGAACCAAACAATCGCGCACGACGCTGGACGGGGTGATGTGATTTGCCGCCCCAGAATATTCATTCGGCCGCGCAAATTGGAGGAGCTTCGAGACAATCGATCCGATCCTATAGACCTGATCATCAATCAGATCGAATTCTGTTTTGACCTCTTTGGCCGCGTCACCCAACTGGCTCCGCGCGACTTCTAAGTTGCCTTGAATCACCGCAATCGGATTATTGATCTCATGTGCGATCCCCGCTGTAATCTCACCAACGGCGGCGAGTTTTTCCGACATGATCAGGCGTTCAGTCGTTTGCGCGAGCTTTTGGTTGGCGTCACTCAGATCTCTTGTGCGTTCATCGACTTTGACCTCAAGGCTTTGGCCCCATTCGCGTAGCTGTTTGTCACGTTCCGAAAGTTGGTCGAGGAGGTGATCAAGGTGCCCCGCGACTTGGGCAATTTCCCCTGCTTGATCGTCGAGCCGATTACGGGCGGTTAAATCACCCGCCTCAACACGTTCGATCGTTTGGGTCATGCGTTCCAAAGGAAGGAAAATGCGACCAGCCCACCGTAAGAAGATCGGCACAGAAATGAGCGCAATTAGGAAGAACAGGATCGAGATGGTAAGCGCACTCACGATCTTGGCCGTGCGGAAAGGGGTTTCCAGAAACCCGACGTAGAGCATCCCAACGCGATTGCCAAAGCTATCAACGATGGGTTCGTAGCCTGAAATATACCAATCGTTCACCACAAACGCACGGTCGAGCCAGAGATTGCCGTCCTCAAGCACCCTGTCTCGAACGATGGCCGATACGCGCGTTCCCAGCGCGCGCACATTTTCAAAGAGCCGCACGTTGGTGGATATGCGGACATCGTCGAGGAAGAGCGTCGCCGTGCCTTTTGACCCTTCGGGGAGGCTCTGTTCACGGTAGACCAGCGCGTTGATCGTATCGATGAAATCGAGGTTCTTATTCAACAAAACACCGCCGACCAACGCGCCGTTCTGGTTCTCGAACCGAATGGGCGAGGCGGAATGGAGAATCATGCCGCGATCCTCAATGGTTCTTTCCGTAGGAACTGCGGCAACGGTTTCGACCAGAGGCACCGACGCCTTTTCAGCCAGACCGAGCGACAAACGGTCGAGGTCTGCGCCGCTGATGATATCGATCGCGCTGTGCCCGTTTCCACGAAAGGCCTCGTCAATCACAGGCCAATGACGCGCTTTGAACCCGTTCGGTCCGTCCTCTCCAGACGTAAGATAAAGGAAGTCGAGGCCGAGCCGCTGCCGTTCTCGTTCCAGCCACCTGATCCGATCCTGTTCATCATTGATGACTTGTTGGAGAGCCGCCGATTGCGCCACAGCGTTCACACGTTCGCCCTGCGTTTCCAACAAACGTCCGAGGTATTGATCCGCAATGGTCAGATCGCCCGTGACTTTGGAAATCAAAAGACCGTCGACCTTGCCTGACCAACGGATCATCGTCGCGCTCAGCAGAAAGGGTAAAAGCACCAGCATCGGCAAAAGCGCGATAACGAGGAGCCGAACCCGAACCGAGCGAATGACCGCTGGCATCAAAGCCCCCACGCCGCACATTTGCGGTCGATGGTTTTGCGCGAGATACCCAATTTGCGTGCGGCTTCGGTCTTATTGCCCGATACGGCCTCTAGCGCCGTTAGGATCGTGCGGCGTTCAACATCTTCGAGCGGTTCAATCGCTTTGTTGGCTGGGACGGGCCTGAGGGTTTCAATCGCGAACCGCCCGAGGATAAGTGAGCGTTCGATGATATTGCGAAGCTCCCGAATGTTACCGGGCCAGTCATGGCGCAGAAGCGCGCTCTTGGTCGCATTATCAATCTCGAGAGGCGCCAATCGTAGGCGCTTGGCCAGTTCTGCCATGAAATGTTCGGCAAGGATGACCACATCGTTTTCGCGTTGCGGCAAAGGCGGCATACTCACGTCGAGCACATTGATGCGGAAATATAGGTCTTCTCTGAAACGCCCTGCCGCGACCTCTTGGGCAAGGGATTTGTTGGTCGCGAAAAGGAACCGCAGATCGACATCAATCATTCGCTCGGACCCCACCGAACGAATTGCGCCATCTTCAAGAACGCGAACCAGTTTCGATTGCGCACTCAGGCTCAGGTCGGTGATTTCGTCGAAAAAGACAGTGCCTCCATTTGCTGAGGCTAGCAGACCTTCACGCCCTGACCGAGCCCCTGGGAACGCGCCATCCTGATGGCCGAACAATTCGTATTCGACCATATCGTCGGGGATCGATCCGCATCCGATTGGGACAAAAGGGTTGTCGCGTCGATCCGATATGGCGTGAAGATAGCGCGCAGCGACCTCTTTCCCTGTGCCTGACGCGCCAGCAAAGAGGACGGGGGTCGCAAGATTTTTGATACGATCCAAAATCGTTCTGATCTGGGTCAGCGCCGCAGAATCACCCAGCAATTCAGATCGGACCAAACGCGTCTGCGTCGCTTGTTCCAACTCGCGTTTGAGGAGGAGGTTTTCACGGCGTAGTCGGGTAACCTGCAAACAACGGCGCACCGCGTTCAGCAACTGATTGGAGCGAAACGGTTTGAGGATGAAATCCGAAGCGCCAGCTCGCAGCGCATCAATCGCCGTTTCCAGATCGGCATAGGCTGTTACCATAATGGCATCGGTAAATTCGCCCGAGGCATGTCGGCTCGCGAGCCACTCAATACCCTTTTGACCTGGCATCATGTTGTCGAGCACGACAATATCGAAATAGCGCTCTTTTAGCTGATCTTCTGCGGCAGAAACGGTCGCGGCCTCGGCCACAAATTTGCAATGAGGGGTCAGCGTTTTAACAAGGAAGTTCCGCATTCCAGGTTCATCATCGACCACAAGAATACAGGCTTGTTTGAGGTCTTTGGTCAGTTCCGACCCGTCGTCTTTATCTCTCGTCCCCATGGCTTGGCCTCCCAACCTCACCCATTGTCGTCACGTGACCATGGAGAAATTCGTTGGATTGTCAAAGCAAACCCAAATTCTTGCGCAAATGTTAATGGGCTGGGATAGGTCATCCACTTTGCATAATATGAACGGCAGGTTTGGGCCGTAAGCCCCCATGCCTCTCCACTTAACCCCGTTTACGTCTCCCTATGGTAGCAGACAGCGAGGCTTCTTTATTGGACGCTGCTACGAGCGCACCCTTAGAGGTCGGGATATCACGGTAAGGCGGACTCGCATGAAGATTGGCTCCCTTCGGGGGGCCTTTTTCGTTGTGTCGTCCCTTTTTGTGCGGAGCCTACCTTATCTAAGCTCGACAAAATCCATAATACTCGCGGTTTATGATGTCTCGCGAGGCCACATTTTCTGTCGCCCACGACACCTCAGTCGACGCATCGTTATCCAAGCAAAATCAACGCGTTAGGATTTTTATCGGTTCGCAAAGAGTTTTCTGGATTTTAGGGGGAGCAATCCACAATTCTGAGAGGGGAGCGATGTCGGAAGGGCTTCCGCGGGCATCAGCGCACCCTTTACCTTAGGCCTATCGAGCAAAGGCATCAGGTAAATTGAACGTGGCAGAAGCAGGCAGGCATACAATGAACGAGAGGGGGACGCAGATTTCCCCTCGTTCAGGGCTTGCAACTTCCACGCAAGTAAAGGATGCTCAGAGCAACTTCCGTAGATTGATTACAGCACTCGCCCTTGAGCTTGCCCGACAGGACCACGCTGAGGAAGAGCGTTGAGTTTTCAGAAGGAAGTTTGAGATGAATACCCCTCCCCGCGCTGTTATTTACGCACGCTATTCCAGCGACCTTCAACGCGATGCATCGATTGAGGATCAGATCCGACTGTGCCGTGAGTATGCCCACCGGCAAGGGATTGAGATCGTCGGCACCTACAGTGATCGCGCGACCTCTGGTGCGAGCCTCATGCGCCCAGGCATACAAGCCCTTATCCGAAATGCACAAAATGGGATGTTCAACCTCGTCATTTCCGAAGCGCTCGACCGCCTATCCCGCAATCAGGCCGATATCGCCTCACTCTATCAACGATTCCAATTTCTGGGATGCATGGTCGAGACCGCCTCGGAAGGCGCCATCTCTGAGATGCAGATCGGCTTTAAGGGCACGATGAACGCGTTATTCCTCAAAGACCTTGCAGCAAAGACGCGACGCGGCCTCAAAGGACGCGCCATGGCGGGTAAAAACACCGGCGGGAAGACCTACGGCTACGACAACATCATCAAATATGATGAGACAGGAGAACCAATCCGAGGGGATCGTAAGATCAACCCAATACAGGCGGCCATCGTGCGTCGCATTTTCAAAGACTATGCTGCAGGTATTTCGCCCCGTAAGATCGCCGAGGACCTCAACAAAGAACGTGTCCCCGGTCCAACGGGCCGCGCATGGGGACAATCAACGATCCACGGGAACCGTGAGCGTGGAACAGGCATCCTCAATAATGAACTCTATATCGGACGCCAAATCTGGAACCGGCTCACCTATGTAAAAGATCCAGACACAGGCAAACGTGTCTCGCGCCCAAATCCAGAGACTGAGTGGACGATCACCGATGTCCCCAATCTTCGCATCCTAGATGACGATCTTTGGAACGCTGCCCGATCTCGCCAAGGCGCCCTGAAGACCAAGGATACTGACGTCCCCGTTTGGGATCGCCGTCGGCCTAAGACCCTGTTCTCAGGACTAATGACCTGTGGATGCTGTGGTGGTGGGTTCTCAAAGGTAAGCCAAACGCAGTTTGGCTGTTCAACTGCCCGCAATAAGGGTTCCGCGCTCTGCACCAACCGCCTCACGATAAGCCAATCCGCCCTAGAGGCGCTCATTCTCACCGCATTGGCGGAGAACCTCGTCAGCGAAGAAGCCTTAGCACAGCTCTGTGAAGACTATACGCGCGAACGCAACCGCATCCGCGAAGAAGCCTCCCAAAATCGATCCACCCTCGAGAAGGAACTGGCTACAGTCATTCGAGACCATGCCAAACTTGTAGAGGCGATTATCGCTGGGGTACCGGCCGAGCAGATCAAAGACCGAATGATCGGCCTCGACGATCGACGCAAAGAGTTAGAACGTACGCTCAGCGCCACCCCTGCCCCTGATCCCATTCGGTTTCATCCAAAGATGGCAGCGACCTTCAAATTGCGGGTTAAGGCGCTCATTGCTCAACTCGGCCGTTCAGGAGATGCCCTAGAAGCCAAAGAAGTGCTCCGTTCTCTTGTTGATCGGATCACTCTGACGCCAGATCAAGAGACTGGTAAGCTATCTGTGTTCCTCAAAGGCGGCCTCGCCACGTTACTGCAGCTTTCGATGGGGCAAACGCCGACAGCCCCGTTGGCGGGGCTACAAGGTACTGAATGTATTGAAGAATTA
>JAYPUF010000089.1:0-9275 GCA_038133925.1 Marivivens sp.
GATTTGAATGATGCGCTTCATGAGCCCTCCCTAGATCATCATATGCGGTTAATTGCATACCTTAGTCGACATCCCCCCGCCCTGACAATCACAAATTCAAAGATTTGAATAATTCTGCGATGCGGCGAAGAAAAAAGGCCCGCAATTGCAGGCCATTTCATTAGTCGAAGAGGCCACCCTCTTCGATCTTACGTGCATGATATTTCTGGAAATTTTCGCCTGATAGGTAGCCTTCTTCAAGCACCCAATTGAACATGTTGAAAGTCGTCCATTTACCGAAAGCACCCGGCATGACCGCGGCGGCCGCCTGAGGGCCAAATGCCCCTTCGGGCACCTCTTTGGGATAGAACATCAAGGTCGGAGTGAACATCAGACCCCATTTTTGAACCATGTCCTTTTCAGACAGAATCGTTCCATCAAAGTCGGTAACTTCGACGTCCCCGAACATGTTGATCTGAACGACAAAGAAGTCGTCATTCAGCAATGTTTCGATCTTCGGCTCAGGGTAGACCTCTTCATGCATCTTCGTGCAATAGATACACCCGCGCTGCTCTACGATCACCAAAAGGCGCTTGCCTTCGGCGGTCGCCTCGGCGAGGTCCTCGCGCAGATCTTTGAACGTGTCGTGCATCCACGGGGCCTTATGAAGTCCATCATCCCCCATCGTCGCTGCCGTTGCTGTACCAGCGATCAACAATGCCACCAGTAGACTAAAAATACGCTTCATTCTCTCCTCCAAGAGTTAACCAAGACTGCCAAACGACGGCATGACGTCGATCAGCCACTGGGCAATAACGTTGACGCTGCCTGTTGCGATAAGCAGCGCAAAAACGAGAAGCATCGCACCCATGATCTTCTCGACGTAGCCGAGATATTTTCGGTTTCTTTGCGCCCACCCCAAGAAGGGACGGGCGAAGAACGCGGCAATGATAAAGGGCGAGGTCATTCCAAGCCCATAAACAAAAAGCAGCAATCCGCCTTGGGTTATGTCCCCCATGCCGCTCGCGATCATCAAGATCGAAGCGAGCGCGGGACCGACACAGGGTGTCCAACCGAAGCCAAAAGCGAGGCCCATGACATAAGCGCCAAGGATGGTGGTTGGCTCTGCTTTGCTCTCCATGCGCGCTTCACGATATAGAAGTGGAATACGCATGATGCCGAGGAAATGAAGCCCGAAGAGCGCGAGAATCACCGCGGCCACATAGCTAAGGGGCTCTTTCCACTGCGCAAATGCCTGACCAAGTGCAGTCGCACCCATCCCGAGCATAACGAAAATCGATGTCACACCCATCGCAAATGCAAATGCCGAGATGATCAAACGGCGTTGCGCCCCCGGTGCAATTCCACCCTCATCCCTTAGTTCTGACATGGAAATTCCTGCCATGTAAGAAAGGTAAAAAGGTACCATCGGTAAAATACACGGCGTGAAAAACGATAGCAGTCCAGCCAGAGCTGCACCGACAAACGTTATCTCCATTTCAGTATTCCTTGATAAATTCACATATTCAAATTATGTTAGATGAACAAAAGTTCTGTCAATCTCCCTCGGATTGCACCCATGAAGTTTCTTAAAGTTCTTACACTGAGCGCCCTGCTCACTGTTCCAGTTTCAGCCTTCGCAGAAGTTCGCCTCCTCATGGGTGAACAAGCGGGCTGTGCTTGGTGCGCACGATGGCACAAGGAAATTGGTCCCATTTATCCAAAGACCGAGGCAGGCAGCGTCGCTCCTCTTTGGGTAGTAGACATTCGTCAACCGATGCCCGAGGAAATTGCGCTCAAGCGACCGATTACCTTTACTCCAACATTCGTCATCCTAGATGACGGCAACGAAGTAACGAGAGTGGAAGGCTACCCAGGTGAAGATTTTTTCTGGGGCCTGATCGAAAACGCGCTAACAAGCCAAGGTTTTATGGAGGCAATGCCAAAGAGCTAGTCTGAAGTTGAAGTGTCACACTGCACCTTAAACTTTTGGCTGAGACCTTCTGAGGACTTCAACATTCGGCGAAATTCTGGCAAGACGCGCCAAGGTTGGATTGGATGAGATAAGATGGGTATACCGATTGTCGACGACCGCATCTGCGAGGGCGACCTCGATAAGATGATGGACAGCGCCACGGAAGCGTCAAATTTCCTGAAGGCGATCAGCCATGAAGGTCGCTTGATGATACTTTGTCATCTCGCGTCCGGCGAAAAGTCGGTCACCGAACTCGAAGAACTTCTTGCCGCGCGCCAAGCCGCAGTATCCCAGCAACTAGCCAGACTACGTCTAGAAGGACTTGTGACGCCACGACGGGATGGAAAAGCGATTTACTATCGCTTGACCGATGAGCGTCCACGTCAAATAATCGATCTCGTGTACGACATGTTCTGCGCAACACGCTGATCGCATTTGCCTACCTACAGGCAGACGGTCAGCAGGGAGGAATCGAATGCTTGATGCTCTCGGTGATAGCAACCTAGCTGCTATCTTCGGCCTTTTTGGTGGAATAATGCTTGGCCTTGCCGCCCGTCTAGGACGGTTTTGCACGCTCGGCTCAATAGAAGACTTGATCTACGGCGAAAACGACACACGCATTCGGATGTGGGGCGTCGCTATCGGTGTTGCTGTTATTGGTACATTTTCCCTGATGGGACTTGGCCTTCTTGATGCTCCACAGACCATCTATCTGGGCTTCGAACTCTCTATCCTCGGCGCGGTTTTTGGCGGCCTTGTGTTCGGCTATGGCATGGCGCTCGCGGGGAACTGCGGGTATGGCGCGCTCGCACGACTTGGGGGCGGCGATCTAAGGAACTTTGTGATCGTTGTGGTCATGGGCATAAGTTCCTACGCCACCATTTCTGGACCGCTTGCCTATGCGCGGATCTATCTTTTCCCCCAAGACCGATCCAATAATGAAATTCCTGGTATCGCTCATGATATTGCTGGACTCTTAGGCCTGTCGCCCAGCCTCGTAGGTATACTCGTCGGTGTTGCGATCCTTCTGTTCACAATCGCACCAAAACGTATTCACACCTCCAAAGAAACTCTCTTCTGGGGAACAGTTGTCGGCCTTGCGGTCGTTACAGGCTGGGGCGGGACACAATGGGTCGCATCGAACGGCTTTGAAGGTGTCCGTGTCGAATCTCACACCTTTTCCGCTCCTCTCGGAGAGAGCATTCTTTGGGTTATGACCGCGAGCGGCCAATCTCTTTCTTTCGGAATCGGGTCAGCGGCAGGCGTTTGGGTCGGAGCTTTTATCGGCTCGCTGATCAAGGGCCACTTCCGGTGGGAAGCCTGCGAAGATCCGCGCGAACTCCGCCGCCAGATCTTTGGCGCTGCGATGATGGGAGTTGGCGCTGTCGTCGCAATGGGCTGTTCTATCGGCCAAGGTCTATCGGCAATGTCGGTCCTTGCATGGTCGGCCCCGATTGCTCTCGGCTCCATGTTGATCGGAGCTTATGTCGGCCTTCGCCATCTGATCGCAGGCTTTGAAAAGTTTGACTAAGCGATAGCAGACGCGATTCGAAGGGCAAGGCGTTCCGCAACTTCGGTCTTGCCCATGCGCTCCCACGTTTCAGCACCAGTTTCGGTGATCAAGGTCACAGCGTTCTCGGTGCCGCCCATGATCCCAGTGGACGGTGAAACATCGTTGGCAACAATCCAGTCGCACCCCTTGCGCGCGCGTTTCGCTGTCGCATGTGCAATCACATCATCGGTTTCAGCGGCAAAGCCGACGACAAGCCCTGGTCGCCCCGCCGTCATATGACTGATCGTCCTCAGAATATCGGGGTTCTCTGCAAATTCGAGCGTCGGTAGTTTGCCCGCTTCTTTCTTGATTTTGCTCCCGCTCGCGCTGGCAACGCGCCAGTCCGCAACGGCCGCGGCGAATACAGCGGCGTCAGCTGGTAAAGCGGCTTCAACGGCATCCTTCATCTGGGCCGCTGTTTCGACTTTGATAAGTTTCGCGCCCTGCGGAGGGGCTGCATCGGCAGGTCCGGTCACAAAAGTGACATTTGCGCCGAGAGCCAGAAGAGCCGAAGCAATAGCCGTCCCTTGCTGGCCCGAAGATCTATTCGCGATATAGCGCACAGGATCTATCGGTTCATGTGTTGGCCCAGAGGTAACAAGAATATGCTTCCCTTTAAGTGGACCATTACTCAGCGCGGCAGCGATAGACGCAACGATCGCATCTGGTTCAGACATGCGCCCAAAGCCAAATTCACCGCAGGCCATGCTGCCCTCAACTGGGCCACAAAAAAGCACACCATCGGCCTTTAATTGTTTTACATTGCGCTGGGTCGCAGGGTGATCCCACATCCGCACGTTCATCGCAGGCGCGACCAGAACGCGCTTGTCCGTTGCCAACAAAAGCGTCGAAGCAATATCATTCGCAAGGCCATTGGCCATCTTCCCCAAGAGGTCCGCAGTCGCGGGTGCAACCACGACAAGATCAGCCGAACGAGAAAGCTCGATGTGACCCATATCGAGCTCTTCGGTCAGATCGAAAAGCTCTTGGTAGACCTTACTCGCTGAAAGCACGGAAAGAGTGAGCGGCGTTACAAACTCGGCGCCTGCTTTGGTGAGCACAGGCGTAACAGTTGCCCCTTGAGCCCGCAGAGTTCGGATGACATCAACAGCCTTGAACGCCGCAATGCCACCACCCACAATCAATAGAACCCGTTTGCCAGCAAGCATTTGTGCCCCCTTCGGAATTTAGGGCACAGTAAAGCCTTGAGACGCAGCAAGCAATCCACCGCGCCGCAAGTTCGCTATTAGATGAAATGGCGGATTTCGCGTGACTGATTTTCGAGGTTCTTACGCATCTTTGCGAAGGCCGCAGCCTCAAGCTGACGCACCCGTTCTTTGGACAGACCAAGCTCTTCGCCAAGCGACTCTAAAGTACGCGGATCTTCTCGCAGCTTACGCTCTCGGACGATGAAACGCTCACGCTCATTCAGTGCATTAAGGGCCGAATAAAGCCACTGACGAAGCGTATGCGTATCATGATTGTGCTCCACACGTTCGGCGGCCTGCTCGCTGTCATCCGCCAGTGCTTCGACCCACGAACGGCCTTCTTCATCCGAAGATTGGGTCGCATCAAGTGAGAAGTCTGAACCCGAAAGACGCCCTTCCATCATCTCGACATCTGCAATCGGCACACCAATCTCAGCGGCGACGGCTTCTCGAAGGGCCACCGGATCAAGGTGCTCGCCGCGCGCAGCTGCTTCTCTTTCGATCCGCGCCTGAACGCGGCGCATGTTGAAAAACAGAGATTTTTGCGAAGAGGTAGACCCCGTGCGCACCATTGACCAGTTGCGCATCACATAGTCCTGAATCGATGCCTTGATCCACCACACGGCATAGGTCGAAAAACGCACACCACGGTCAGGGTCAAATTTTTCGGCCGCTTTCATGAGTCCAAGGCTTGCCTCTTGGATAAGATCATTCATCGGGGCGCCGTATCGGCGAAACTTTGACGCCATCGAGATGGCGAGACGCATGTATGCCGTGATCAACCGATGAAGCGCCTGCTCGTCACGATGGTCGCGCCATGCATAGGCAAGCATTGCTTCGGTTTCGGCATCCAACAACTCGGCCTTCATCGCCTTGCGAGACAGAGCGCGGTCTAATGTTCCATCAAGTGCCATTTGCTCACCCCCCGGTGAATTGTTCGGCCCGCTATTGTTGCGGTGCTCTTTCGTGGTAGTCGTGAAGTCATACGCAAGGACAACTCGACTGGATCACTCATGGTTTCGAAACGCGCATTGAAAAATTGCACGCTCGTTCTTGGAGGCGCAGCTTCGGGGAAATCTTTCTTTGCAGAGCAATTGGTTATGCGCACTGGCAAGAACCGTATTTATATTGCGACCAGCCAAATCTTTGACGACGAAATGTTAAAGAAGGTCCAAGACCACAAAGCCCAGCGCGGCGATGATTGGCACACGATTGAAGAGCCCTTGGATATGGGCAAAGCTTTGTCGGTGGTTTCGTCCGATGACGTCGTTCTCATCGATTGCGCAACTCTGTGGCTGACCAACCATTTACTTGCCGAACATGATCTTGAAGCGGAGCAAGAGCGTCTGTTGGCAGTACTCGCCGCCTGTCCCGCGCAAATTGTGATTGTCTCGAACGAAACAGGCCTCGGAATTGTGCCCGACAATGCACTGTCACGTCGTTTTCGAAACGCTCAAGGCCGCCTAAATCAGGCCATCGCCTCCGAAGCGGAAACGGTAATCTTTATCGCAGCGGGACTTCCGATGGTGCTCAAAGGCACCCTACCCGCATGACACGTCTTTGGTTAGTCAGACACGGGCCAACTCATGCCAAATCTATGGTAGGCTGGAGCGATGTTCCTGCCGATCTTTCAGACCATCTCGCACTCTCGCGCCTCTCCGATTTCCTCCCATCGGCGCCCATCGTGTCTTCGGATTTGATCCGCGCCGTGGCGACTGCCGACGCGATACAGTTCAACCGACCCAGACTGAAACACGACCCTGCGCTGCGTGAAATCAATTTTGGAGATTGGGAGATGCGAACTTTCGACCAAGATGATCCGCATCTTCGGGCGTATTGGGAGACACCCGGAGATATCGCACCGCCAAACGGCGAGAGTTGGAATGACACATCCTCGAGAGTTTCAGTAGCAGTTGATCATTATCTGACGCGAGGTCTACCCGACCTAATTCTCGTTGGCCATTTTGGGATGATCCTCACACAAGTCCAGCGTGCTTTGGGCATCACTGCCTATGAGACATTTTCGCATCGCATTTCTAACCTCTCCGTCACTCAGATCAATGCGAGTTCGGAGGATTGGTCACTTGAAATGATTGATCACAAACCGTGATGGATTGCTGCACAATTACTGACTGGCAAAGCAAAGTTTCTTGGGCCCTATTGAGAGAATAACAACTCAAAAGTGATATCCACATGCCTTATAATCTTTTTATCGGTGATCGTCTTTTCTCTAGCTGGTCACTGCGCGGCTGGCTGATGCTCGAAAAATTCGGCATCCCTTATGAAACAACGATGGTCGGCCTTTACTCTGGCACGATGGCCGATGACCTCAAGGGGATGGAGCCAGCGCGTACCGTTCCGGCAATGCGTTCAGTCAAGGGGCATATCCTGTCAGACTCCATTGCGATGGGCGAAACGCTGGCCGAAGAGAACCCCAGCGTAGGGCTTTTGCCCAAAGATGCAGGCGCCCGCGCACTCGCTCGTAACCTTATCGCTGAAATGCACTCGAGCTTTTCCGCCCTTCGCAGCGAATGCCCCAATAACATCGCCTTTGTCTGGAGCGATTTTAAGGTTTCTGACGCCGTAAAGAAGGATCTTTTGCGCATAGAAGAGCTTTGGGCCCTTGCCCATTCGCGCTATGGCCGTGCCGATAGCCCATGGCTCTTCGGTGACTACTCGCTTGCGGATGTGTTCTATGCCCCGATCTGCTGCCGCATGACGACGTACAGTCTCCCCAAGAGCGAGTTTGCAAAGACCTATATCAAGGCCACACTAACGGATCGGGCCTTCCTTGAATGGCGCAACGAAGCACTCAAAGAAGTGCACGAACCCTTCCCTTATGACCTTCCCTTCAGCAAAGCAGATTGGCCGTATTAACCAATCCTAAACCATGATCTCGCCAAGTGTACTTGCAGGCAAATGGCGGGATCAAAATGGTCGCTTTCACCCATACAGTCGCCTTTGAAGGCGTCGAAGCTCGACTTGCCGAGGTACAGTGCGCCCTTAGCCCCGGAATACCGGGGTTCTCGATCGTGGGACTACCGGACAAAGCGGTCTCTGAAGCAAAGGAACGCGTTCGCGCGGCTCTGGCGACCCTCTGCATTGCGCTGCCCTCGCAAAAGATCACCGTGAACCTCTCTCCGGCGGATTTGCCGAAAGAAGGATCACACTTTGATCTACCGATTGCCATTGCCCTGCTCGCTTCCCTTGAGATTATTCCGCAGGACATTGCCTCGGAATACGTGGCGCTTGGTGAGCTCTCACTTGATGGCAAACTCGTAAGTGTTGTGGGCGCCTTGCCGTCGGCGATGTCAGCCGCCGAAGAAGGCTTCAAACTCATCTGCCCGCGGGCCTCGGGCGCCGAGGCCGCTTGGGTCGGAGCAACGCCCGTCTATGGCGCTGAAACACTTACGCAAGTCATTCAACACATGACCTCTGCCAACCCGCTTCCGCCTTGTTCACCGAAAGAGGTGAAGGGCACCGAGACGTTTCGCGACTTTTCCGATGTTAAAGGGCAGGAGAGGGCAAAGCGAGCGCTCGAAATCGCGGCCGCAGGTCGGCATCACTTGCTTATGGTTGGAACGCCCGGCTCAGGCAAATCCATGCTTGCCGCAAGGTTGCCTTCGATCCTTCCACCGCTTTCACCTCAAGAAGCTTTGGAGACGTCAATGATCCATTCTCTGGCGGGCTTACTGGACGAAGGCGGAATCAGTAGAACTCGACCTTTTCGAGAGCCGCATCACACTGCCTCGATGGCCGCTATTGTTGGCGGAGGGCGCGGTGCGCAACCGGGTGAGATCAGCCTTGCTCATAATGGTGTGCTGTTCCTTGATGAATTCCCCGAGTTTCCGCGCACGACGCTCGAAACCCTCCGCCAGCCCATCGAAACTGGCGAGGTCATGGTAGCTCGCGCCAACGCACATATCAGATATCCTTGTCGCTTTATGCTCATTGCCGCGGCAAACCCATGCAAATGCGGCTATCTCTCCGAAAGCAATCGCGCTTGTTCTCGCGCGCCTGTGTGCGGCGAGGATTACCTTGGTCGCATTTCCGGTCCACTCATGGATAGATTTGATCTAAGGGTCGAAGTTCCGCCCGTAAGCTTTCACGATCTCGACTTGCCTGCATCTGGTGAGACCTCGCAGACAATTCGCGAACGGGTCTCATCCGCCCGTGCGATCCAAACCGAGCGAAATTCCAAAGGCCTCAATGCAAAGGTAAATGCGGACTTAGAGGGGGGCGAGCTTGAAATGTTGGCAGAGCCCGATGCAGAAGGCCGTGAACTTCTCAACACGGTTGCCGAACGATTTGGCCTTTCAGCGCGGGGCTACCACCGAATTCTTCGAGTTGCTCGAACAATCGCGGATCTAGACGCCTCAGAGCACATACGTGTTCGGCATGTCTCCGAGGCGATCAGTTATCGTTTGGCATTCACAAAGGAAATTTAAGACGTCTTACAGGCTGCGACGCTTTTCAATCGCGAGCCAAATCTTTTCCGCCACGTTGATTCCGTCAAAACGCTCAAGCTCTTGAATGCCCGTCGGGGAAGTCACGTTGATCT
>JAYPUF010000090.1:0-9195 GCA_038133925.1 Marivivens sp.
GATGAGTACGTTGATAACTACGTCCTATGTGGCCAATACTAAATTTGGCGGACGAGGTTTTTTGGATCACTCTTTGAGTGGCGTAACATACTCGGCTTCATCAGCGAAGCTTGATGGAAATATCTGCCGAAGACTCGGAGTTGTGCGTTGCTTCCGAGGAATATTGGGCTCGAGCAATGAGTATTATGGTAAGTCCAAGATTAGAGAAGTTGCTGATTCATATATATTTTTTAAGACGTATTTAGCTCCGTGTGTCCGCAAATCGTTTGTCATTGGGACTTCAAGCCCGAGAGGCAGATCTTTTGGTAGTGCAGCAAGAAACTTCACCAAGTCAATTTGGCCTTGGCCTGGGGGAAGGCGTTCCTCGCGTGCGGTGAAAAGGAGCTCTTCCTCGGTGTAACTCGACTTCACGGGTGCATCGCAAAGATGCGCAAAGCGGAGGCGATCGCTTGGCGCCGACGCCAGTTGTAAGTGTGAGCTATCGGAGCGGTTGAAGTGCAAACTGTCGACAAGGACACCAACAGTTGGACCCGCCTTAGTGATTGTCTCTAGAGCGACACTCAAGTTGGGCACCACTGTCCAAGGGAAAAACTCAAGCGACACGCCAATCCCACGAAGTTGAGCTCTTTCAGATAGATCGCCTAATGTGTCGGCAAGTCGTGCGAGATTTGGATCATATGGAGAGACGATCATCTCAGAGGCGTGCAGTTCGGCGGCCGCATCGAGAAACCCATTCAGAGTATCAAGTTCAATCTCGGGCGTGATTTTGATAAACTCGACATCATGAACCGTAATGCCTGTGTCATCCAGTGCGGCTTTCGTTTCTCGCATCATTTTGGCGTCAGAGAATAGGGGGTAGCCCGGCGTTGTCTCTGTCACTCGGAGTAGGCGCAGCCCGACCGCATCAAAACCGACGTCTGCGGCGAGCGAGATGAAGTCTGGCGGGGGAAGATCAATAGCTGTGAGATGTGCGACCGAGAGCTTTCGTGTCATTTACTTGTCTCCGCTGCATCTTTTCCTGCGATAAAGCCGAACGTTAGAGCAGGTCCAAGGTTGATCCCACCAGCGGGATAATGGCCGCCCATCACGCTCGCCATATCGGTGCCTGCGGCATAGAGGCCTTTGATGGGTGTACCATCATGCGCCAGAACTTGAGCTTGGCCGTTGGTTTGGAGACCGGCAAAGGTTCCAAAGCTGCCGGGTATGACTTTGACCGCATAAAACGGAGGCGCTTTAATTGGGGCCATGCATGGGTTGGGCAAGACTTTGGGATCGCCTTGCAGCCGCATATAGGGCGTAGTTCCACGGCCGAATGCACTGTCGATGCCTAGCTTAGCGTCCCTGTTGTATTGGGTGATCGTCGCATCAAGGTTGGTTGCGTCTAGACCGCATTCTTCCGCAAGCTCTTTGATTGTGGAGCTTTTTCGAAGATATCCCGATCTAATCCAACTTCCGTAAGGAACGGGGGCGGGTCTTACGATTCCCAAACCATAGCGGCGGAGAAAATTGTGGTCACAGATGAGCCAGCTTTCCATGGCTTCGTCTGCGGGAATGGCGTTAAACATCGCACTTACATAGTCGTGATAACCCAAACCTTCGTTACAGAACCTATTACCAGTCTTTAGAACCCCGATGACCCCCGGTTTGCCGCGGTCGATAATATGCGGAAAGGTTCCCTTACTGCCGTCTGGCCAAGTCACTTCGGATACCGGGCACCATGCGCCGTTGGCTGCTAGATTTGTTGCCTGATAGCCGCCGACGGCCTCGCCCATCTTAAGACCGTCGCCAGTCGCGCCCTTTATCGCGAGAGGTAGGTGCGTGGATGCGCGGGGAAAAGTTGCTTGGCGTCGTTGAGTATCATGGGGATAGCCGCCAGAGGCGAGCACGACGCCGTGTTTTGCTTCGATTGTGAGTTTGCCTTTGTCGCAGCTGACTTCGGCGCCGACGATCGCGCCATCTCTTCCGATTAGGTTTTGAACCGCGTGCCCTGTACGCAGTTCAACGCCATTGGTCAGTGCAATATGCATGAGACGTGCTGAGAGCGAGAGCCCGTTGCGAAGGTCCATACCGCGTCCATAAACCGCGAGGTCGCGAAAGTGGCGTAAAACTCTTTTTGTAACGTGGCCAAAGGATTGGGGCGAACGAAGCATCGTCATGAATGCTCGAAGGTCAGGGCCGGACTGTATTGTCATTCCCTTGAAGGTTGTCTCGGGCAGTGGCCTACGTAGTCGGGCGATTTCTGGTCCAAGTTTGCGACCATCAAAAGGTGCGGCGATAACCGAGCGACCGCCTTGGCCAGCACTTGGCATATCGCCATAAGTGTCGGGAATAACCGCGCCACATTCGAACTCGAACCCATGAGCTTCGAGGAGCTCAATCATTTTTGGTGCAGCGTCCAAGAAAGCGTCTACCAACATTGGGTTGAAATTGTTGCCCTGAACAGCAGCAAGGTATTCGCGTGGTGCGCTTTTAACTTCGTTAAACCCATGCCTTTTTGCTACGGCAGAGCAGGGCGCCCAAATCCAACCACCAGACCATGCAGTCGTGCCTCCAATCTCTTGCGCTTTCTCTGCAACGATGACCTTGAGACCCATGCTTGAAGCAGTGATTGCCGCCGCAAGCCCCGCAGCGCCAGAGCCAACGACCAATAGATCGCAATTTAACTTAGGTAGACTGGTCATTAGATCCTCACACCACTCAAATAGGCAGGGATGACTGGATAACGTCAAATGCTTGTTTGCTCGGCTGAATAACAATATGTTAATTTCGTGGTTCGGGAGGTTTAGATGCGGGAAATCACTCTTCGTCAGGTCGAGGTCATTCGTGCGGTCATGTTGCGCGGGACGATCAATGGTGCAGCGGAATTGCTTGGTGTCTCGGCTCCAGGTATCTCGCGCCTAGTTAAACACACTGAAGAGATGTTGGGGCTACGCCTTTTTGAGCGAAAGGCGGGTCTCTTTGTGCCCTCGGTCGAGGCAAGTAAAGTCTTTGAACAAATTCGAGAGGTTTACCGTGGGGTCGAGAACCTACAGGACGCGCTCGTTTCTTTGAAAAAGGGCGAGGAGGTGCAGCTTGCATTTGCGTCGGCCCCTTCAGTTGCGCAGTTCATTGCGGCGCGAGCGATGCGGTCGATCAGAGGGCGGTATCCTGACCTCTATATTGACCTCAATATTCTCAAGATTGAGGAAACGGCTGAATATCTTCTGCTCGACCGAGGAGAGTTCGTAATTATGTCGTCGCCGGTTCAGAACCCAGGGATTTCAAGCGAAAGGCTCGCTCATGGGCGCGTGATTGCCATCTTGCCCGAGGGCCATCCCCTAGCTGAAAAGGAGGTCGTCTCAGTCACTGATCTCGTGAGAGAGCCGATGATTGGGATTGATCCTTCTGACCCCTATGGCAAGATCGTTACCCAGCCATTTAGAGAAGCCGGTCTTGATCTGCGCCATACAATGCGAGGTCGATTTGCCCAAACAATCGTGAGTTTTGTGCGGCATGGTTTAGGTGTCGCGGTGATTGATGAATTTTCGGTAGCCGAAGTATATCTGCCTGGTATCGTTCGGCGACCTTTGAAGGAAACAGCATATATCGACATTTATGCAGTGACGAAAAAGGGGCGGACTTTGTCCTCCTTCGCAGAGTATGCAATCCAACAATTCCGCAAGGAACTCAATGACGTGGGGAATGTTTGGAATTGAGGTGTTAACTTCAAGTTAATCTTTGCTTCAAAAATGCATTTGACGTTAAATGCATAATTGTTCCACCAATATGGCTGAAGTCGCACGGAGTGTGCGTCTGACGCATATAGGGAGGAAACTTATGAAGCGTTTTGTATTGGGCGCCGTATCCGCGCTCGTTCTTGGTGTTACCGGAGCGGTAGCCGAAGATTACCCGACCAAAGAAATCCAAGGCATCATTCAGTGGGGAGCTGGCGGCTCGACTGATACTGTTATGCGTTCGGTTACTCCGCATGCTGAAAAAGCACTTGGTGGTACCGTTGTAATGCAGAACATGACCGGCGGTGTCGGTGCAATCGCACTGAACTATGTCGCTGATGCTGATGCAGACGGCTATACTCTTCTGATGGGCGCAGAGAACCCGCTGCTCTACAAAGTAATGGGTCTTGGCGAAAAGGACTACACCGATTTCGTACCGGTCTCGATCCTCGCACGCGGTACTCCGATCCTCGTTGCTGGCCCCGATGCACCCTTTGATGACTATGCTGGGATGATGGCATACATCAAAGAAAATCCCGGTGAGCTTCGCATGGGCGCAACCGGTCCGGGCGGTCTTCCTTCGGTGATCACTGCGATGATCAACACCGTTGAAGGCGAGATGGATGTAATTTCGGTGCCTTACGATGGTGACGGCCCCGCACTCACCGCTCTTCAGGGTGGCGCAATTGACGTGATGCCTGCTGTACTAGGTGCTGCAATCGAAGGTATCCGTGCTGGAAGCATGAAGCCGCTCGCAGTCTTCGACGTGGCTGCAAACGAAAAGCTCCCTGATGTGCCGACTGTTGTTTCGTTCAACGAGGCTTACAACACCTACCTGCCTTGGGGTCCGTTCTTTGGCGTATTCGCCAAAGCAGGTACGCCTGATGACGTCGTTGCCAAGCTCGCTGCCGCATATGCAGAAGGTTCGAAGAACGAGGAGTTCGTCAAGCTGATGGACGACCGTGGGTTCTCGATGATGGGTATCGCAGGTGCTGAAGCAGAAGCCTTCTTGTCCAAGTGGCAGCAGGGCACGACTTGGCTCCTTCAGGACGCCGGTCTGACCCAAGCTTCGCCGGAAGACTTCGGTATCGCTCGTCCGTAAGAGGACACGAAACCGTAGCTTGAACAATAGAGCGCCGCACTTCTGCACAGTCGTGCGGCGCTTTTTCAATCAAGGCTTTGAGGAAAGAGCACAATGTCTAGAATTGAAACCGAACACCATGATGGTCGGTCGGATGCGACGCCCGGTGGATACGAAAGTCAGCGCCGACCCGGTGAGCTCGTTTTTGGGATTGCCCTTCTTGTCGCGAGTGTTGTGCTTCTTTGGAACGCCTATGGGATTTCTCAGTTTAAAGCGCTCTCGGCGCCCGGCACCGTGCCGATGGCTGCAACGGGGGTAATGGTGATCGCTGCGTTGATCGTAGTGTTGCGCGATTTCCGGCTCCCCAAAGTGACAGGCGAAAGTGTTTCCAAAGATATTCTTCCGATGACTGTGGTCATCGTAGTGCTCTCACTTGTGGGATATGCAATGCTGCTCAAGCCACTCGGTTTCTTGCCGACGTCGGCGCTCTTTTTAATCTTTAATATCAAATTGCTGGGCAAGCGCAGTTGGGCTTGGACTGTTTCGATCTCACTCGGCAGCCTCATCCTCATTTGGATAATTTTCCGCATCGTCTTTACGGTTCTGATGCCCGCAGGGATCGTGCCTGAAGCCGAATTCATCCAGTTCTTCCGCGCTCTTGGAGGGTCCAACTAATGGACGCCGTTCTCGCTTTCTTTACTGTTTTTACTCAGCTTGATCTATTGCTTCTCGTTGGCGTCGGCACTTTTGCGGGTGTTTATGTCGGAGCTATTCCCGGTCTATCGGTCACGATGGCCGTATCTATTCTGATCTCGTTTACATTCTCATGGGATGTCTATCCCGCAATCGCTCTAATGATCGGTATCTATATGGGCGGTGTATACGGAGGATCACGGACCGCTATTTTGCTCAATATCCCGGGCGCACCTTCTGCGATTGCGACCGCGCTTGATGGCTACCCTCTTGCGCAGCGCGGCGAGGCAGGGACGGCGATTGGGATCACGACCGTCATGTCATTTATTGGTGGGTTTATCGGGATCATCGTTCTCGCGATAGCAGCGCCGTTCGTCTCTGATTTTGCGTTAAAGTTTCAACCAAGGGATTATATGCTTCTCGCTGTGCTTGGCATCTTGCTTGTTGGCTCTCTCTCTTCAGGTTCGCTCCTCAAGGGCATTTTTGCTGGTGCCTTGGGGATCGCAATTGGTGCAGTAGGTCGTGACCCGCTCACTTTTACGGAACGCCTGACTTTCAACTTCGATATGCTGAACAGCGGTATCAACTTTATCGCGGTAATGATCGGTATGTTTGGCGTGTCTGAAGCTCTTATGCAGCTTCACCACGTCGATAAGGATGCCGTGCGCCAAAAGATCACGAAGATTGTTCCGTCCCTTAAGACTGTGAAGCGCCACTTGCCGCTCTCACTTCAAACCTCATCCATCGGTGTCATAATTGGCGCGCTGCCAGGGACGGGCGGCGATATCGCTGCGCTGATGGCATATGACCATGCCAAGCGGGTTACGAAGAACCCTGAGCGACCATTTGGAGAAGGCGCGATTGAGGGTCTGGTAGCCCCTGAAACCGCGAATAATGCTGCAGTTGGTGGTGCCTTTATCCCAATGATGACACTCGGTATCCCGGGTGATGCCGTAACAGCAATCATGATTGGTGCGCTCTACATTCACGGGCTCAATCCTGGCCCGATGCTGATGATTGATAAGCCAGATATGTTCTGGTTCATTGTCGGCACTCTGGTCATGGCGAACTTCTTTATGCTTCTCTTCGGTCTGACTGGGATTAAGCTCTTTACGAAGATCGTCGAAATGCCGCGTTCGGTTCTTATCCCGATGATTATGCTCCTTTCGATTGTGGGTGCTTATGCGGTGAACAATTCGATTACGGATGTCTATTGGATGCTTGGATTTGGCTTCTTTGGCTATTTCATGCGCCATTATGGCTATCCGCTTGGGCCGGTAATCCTTGGCGTGATCCTCTCACGTTTGCTGGATGACAACTGGCGCCGTGCGATCATTTCGGAACGCGAGGACCTTGGGCGTTTCTTCCATGGGGTCTTCACGAGCCCGCTTTCAACTGTGCTCTTCGTCTCGGTAATTCTGATCTTTGTGAGCCAAACGCCTATTTGGGGGAAAGCCAAGGCATTGGTCTTTAGAGAAAAAGCTGTGAAATGACGGTAGCTTCTTTGAAACTTGGACTGATCGGAGACAATATCACACGGTCACAATCGCCTGTTTTGCACGGACTTGCAGGGCATCAAAACGATGTAAGCGTTACTTATGATCGCCTTGTTCCAAGGGACCTAGATCAGAGTTTCGATGCTGTTTTCGATGGCGCGCATGATCAAGGGTATCGCGGGATCAATATCACATACCCATACAAGGAAATGGCGGCAGCAAAGGTATCGATCGACGATCCACTGGTACGCGCCATCGGGGCAGTGAATACCGTCGTGTGGAAAGATGGAACACCAAAGGGGTTCAATACAGATTACTCTGGCTTTGTTTCGGCTTATCGCAATGTGCGGGGGGAAACTCCGACGGGAACGACGCTCCTAATTGGCACAGGCGGGGTTGGCCGTGCAGTTGCTTTTGGTTTGGCTAATTTGGGTGCGCGTGACCTAAGGCTTGTGGACCGTGATCCCGCAAAGGCTGAGGCTCTCGCGCAGGCGGTTCAGGCGATTGCGCCGGACATGGAAATTTCGATCTGGATCAACGCAGAACGCGCAGCGGAAGGTGCCGAAGGGCTCGTCAACTGTACGCCCGTAGGCATGGTTGGATATGAGGGGACACCGCTTGAAGCTGGTGCAATGAAGTGCGCAAAATGGGCCTTTGATGCAGTTTATACGCCCGTTGAGACAAGGTTTTTGAAGGATGCAGCTCTCAATGGTCTCAAGACCATTTCAGGCTGGGAGTTGTTCTTTTTCCAAGGCGCGCATGCGTGGAGGATATTCTCTGAGATGGGCGTCGATGAAGAGCGCCTGCGCCACGATCTGACATCATCTCAAAACGCTGCTCTGTCTGATTAACTACACGTGATCAGGGTGAGCCTCCCCCAATTAACTGGTCCACCGCTATGTTTAGGAAACGGAGGACCAGGAATCTCGCTTGAAATAATAAGATCGAATTCTTGTAAGTCCATTAGCTCGAGCGCGTATGGCATCAATGGTAAGTATTTCTGGTAATGTTTTTTTGCGCCAGGTAAGCGACCAATAAAGGTCTCGCGGATTTCCCTACATGATATCTTACTTGAAATTTTAGAGCGATCCACAACATGAGTAATGATCACGGCGTTTGGGTAAAGGTCGATTAAGCTTTCTAGTACGCGTTCACCACCGCGCATTCCAACTAACCAATAGTGCACGGTCGCAACTTTCAAGAAAATGCTCCGTTACATTCTTTTTTCCAAACAACAAGTGCGTCCTTTAAGCAGTCTTTGGATTTAAGGCCTTGTTGCTCCGTCCATGTCGGCAAGATGTTGGTTGATACCATCAGTTTGAGTATGCGGTCTGGGTGAATGCCTAGTCCTGTGGCCGCAGAAATGGGTCGTAAGATAGCAGCAAGTACAATAAGGATGGCGGCAGGTAGAAGGAATTTCCTAGAATCTGGAAATGCAATTTCACGATATGCATCTACTATTTCTTCAATGGCGTGAAATATCCAGTCGATCAAAGTGTTTGCATCAATACAGGATTTAATCGTGTTCTTTCGCCCAGGAAAAATGAAGATACCTTTTTTAGAAGCTTTGCTAGCCTAGTGAAATTACCGCTTTCACCCATGCCAAAAACGACTGCCGGGCGCACAATGACCAGCTTGCGATCATTTTTTTCATTTTGCCAATCTAAGTGGATATGTTCGGCTATTAGCTTTGATCGGCCATAGTCTGAATTTGGAGTTGGCGGTGTGGCTTCGTCTTTAGCAATTTCATTAGGTCCATAGACTGAAATCGAACTAGTAAAGACTAATTGCTGTGCTTTTGCTGATCGCGCGAAGCGACAGATATTTACCGCACCTTGAATATTTGTTCTATAATATTCCCAAGGTTCATGCCCTGGCGTGGTGTGAATAGCCGCAAAGTTAAAAATTAATGGTGATTTGATATCTAGGTCGTCTGGTTTTAACTCTCGGTTATCTTTGAAGATATATTTTACACCTGCCACTTCACGCTTGGGTTTAGCAACATCGGCGAAAAATAACTTTGAAATACCTGCTTTTGAAAGGTGCTCAAGTAAATGCGTTCCAATGAATCCCGCGCCTCCAAAGACGATCACCGGAGTGTCTTTATAGATAGGAATTCCTACATTCAAATTCATCCCTTTGCCCCTTGCCCTCGGGCATAAACGTCTTCGTAACGAATGATGTCGTCTTCTCCGAGGTAGCTGCCGGTTTG
>JAYPUF010000091.1:0-9182 GCA_038133925.1 Marivivens sp.
GTGAGATATACAGCAGTGGCATAGTCTTCCATAAAGAGTGCCAAGAGCCTTTCGTGTTGGCTCTCGGGGATGCCGCGCGCCTCTCGCATTAGGGTTAGAAAGGCGCTCGCACCGTTCCCTATGTAAGAGCGCGCTTCGTCCAAAGTAATGGGCTTGTGCCCTTCGGCTCGAAGAATCCGATTGGCACATCCATGCAAATCGGGGGCGCTATCGATCAAAGTGCCATCGAGATCGAAAACGATGTTTGCCATCACTTTCCCTCGGCTGCGGCGCGAATTGCCCGAATGTTGTTGCCGTAGATTTCGGGGGTTTCGACCGAACCGCCACGGAACACTGCAGAGCCAGCAACGAGAACATCCGCGCCTGCTGCCGAAAGGAGTGGCGCAGTCTTCGGATCAACACCTCCGTCGATTTCGATGTGAACGGGTCTGTCCCCGATCATGCGGCGTAATTCTCTTACCTTGGCCGTCATGTCGATGAACTTCTGGCCGCCGAAACCGGGGTTCACGGTCATGACGCAAACAAGATCAGTCAGGTCCAAGAGATGCTCAATTGAACTCGCTGGTGTGCCGGGATTAAGTGCCACGCCAGCTTTCATACCGGCACCGCGGATAGCTTGAAGCGTGCGGTGAATGTGGGGACCTGCTTCGATATGGGCGGTCAAAATGTCTGCGCCCGCTTCGGCGTAGGCGTCGATGTATGGATCAACGGGCGCAATCATGAGGTGGACATCCATGACCGTTTTGACATGTGGCCGAAAGGCTTTGACGGCTGGCGGACCAAAGGTGAGGTTCGGTACAAAATGTCCGTCCATCACATCGACATGAACCCAGTCGGCCCCTTGCGCCTCAATTGCGCGGATTTCTGCGCCAAAGTTGGCAAAGTCGGCGGAAAGGATCGACGGGGCGATCTTGATACTACGGTCGAAAATCATTCGCTGCTCCGGTCAACGTCTAGGCCGCCATCGAAAACGCGGCTCGCGCGAAGGTCGGCTTCTGTGATTGTGGAAAGGGCTTTGGCGTCGAGCGCGCCGCCTTGGGAGAAAAGCCGATTGGCTTGGCGCAGGCGCGCGCGGTCAAGTGCGTTTCGGATCGAACGGGCATTTGCAAAATGTGGCTGAGCACGCCGCTTGCCGATGTATTCCGCCATAGCCGCTCTTGCCCCTTCATCGAATAGATAGCTCTGGTCCGAAAGCATGGTTTCAGAGATGTGGAGCAGCTCGTCGTTCGAGTAATCGGGAAAGTCGATGTGGTGCGCGATACGGCTGCGAAAGCCCGGATTGGCAGAAAAGAACTTGTCCATACGGTCGGCGTAACCGGCCATTATGACCACCAAATCGTCGCGATTGTTTTCCATAACCTGCAGGAGGATTTCGATTGCTTCTTGGCCATAATCGCGTTCGTTGTCCGGCTTGTAGAGATAGTAGGCCTCGTCAATGAACAAAACGCCGCCCATGGCGCGCTTGAGCACCTCTTTTGTTTTGGGCGCGGTGTGGCCGATGTATTGACCAACCAGATCATCACGCGTGACGCTGACGAGATGACCTTTGCGTACATAGCCAAGCCGATGCAAAAGACCCGCCATCATCTGAGCGACAGTTGTCTTGCCAGTGCCGGGGTTGCCGGTGAAGGACATATGGAGCGTTGGGGTTTGGTGACTAAGCCCCATTTCACGACGGGCCTTATCCACGAGAAGAAGAGCAGCCGTTTCACGGATACGCTGTTTAACAGGAGCAAGCCCAATCAAGGTGCGATCTAGGTCATCAAGCACCTCGCGGACGCCAGAGGATTCATATTCAGCGGCGAGATCAACAGTTTGCGGAACTGGTTTTTCGACGGGGGCGTTCATTGGAACCTCTTGCTTGGCGGGGAGAGGTGGCCCGCACTCGGGCCACCGTCGTTTGATTTAGCGAACCGCAGTCCAGCCGTACTTTTGCGCACGGCCAGTGTCGTCCATGCGGTGCATAGCGAGCTTGGGCTCGTTCGAGGGGCGGTTGACGATAAAGCTCATCATCACCGTTTCGAAACCACGCGAGTTATCAAAAGCTTGGATACGGATGTAGTTCTCGGGGTTTGCCTTGCGGCATTCGTCGAACTCCATCATCACGCCTTTCGCGTCACGAAGGTCGAACATGGGGTTGCCCCACATTTCCCAGTAGGTGTTTCGCGGATGAGGATCGTCAGTGTATTCGAGGCTGACGGCCCAATCCTTGCTGAGAATGTACTCGATCTGAGCCGTAATTTGGGTGTCGTTCAGATCGGGCAGAAAGCTAAAACAGCCTTGAGTGATACGCATTGTTGCCTCCTCGAGATTAGATGCCAACCGAGGCCGTCGGAACAAAGTCCGAGGTGTCGGTCGAGGTGTAGTTGAAAGTGATGTTGCCCCAAGTATCGAGCGCAGCTTCGAGCGGTTTGCACCACTTGGCAGCTTCACGCAGAATTTCAGGGCCTTCGTTCTTGATGTCGCGACCTTCGTTGCGAGCGAGGATCATCGTTTCAAGAGCAACGCGGTTCGCTGTTGCGCCAGCTTGGATGCCCATTGGGTGACCAATTGTGCCGCCGCCAAACTGAAGAACAACATCATCGCCGAAGAGATCAATGAGCTGATGCATCTGACCGGCGTGAATGCCACCCGAAGCCACAGGCATGACCTTTTTGATGTCGCCCCAGTCTTGCTCAAAGAAGATACCGCGCGGCAGATCGACTTCGTTACGGGTTTCGCGGCAAACGTTGTAGTAGCCTTGAACGGTCAGCGGATCACCTTCCAGCTTGCCAACGGCCGTGCCCGTGTGAAGGTGGTCTACGCCAGCGAGGCGAAGCCACTTCGCTATCACGCGGAAGCTGATGCCGTGGTTTTTCTGACGTGTATAAGTACCGTGACCTGCGCGGTGCATGTGCAGGATCATGTCGTTGGCGCGGCACCATTCCGAGATGGACTGGATCGCGGTCCAACCGACAATTAGGTCGACCATGACGATTACCGAACCAAGCTGTTTTGCGAATTCGGCGCGGGCGTACATTTCCTCCATCGTTCCAGCGGTGATGTTGAGGTAGTGCCCCTTCACTTCGCCCGTTTCGGCGGTCGCTTTGTTCACAGCTTCCATGCAGTAGAGGAAGCGGTCGCGCCAGTGCATGAACGGCTGCGAGTTGATGTTCTCGTCATCCTTCATGAAGTCGAGGCCACCCTTGAGACCCTCGTACACCACGCGGCCATAGTTCTTGCCCGATAGGCCCAGCTTGGGCTTTGTTGTCGCGCCGAGTAGAGGCTTGCCGAACTTGTCGAGACGTTCGCGTTCAACCACCAGACCGGTGGGCGGGCCCTTGAAGGTTTTGACGTAAGCGACGGGGAAACGCATGTCTTCCAGACGCGCCGCCTTGAGCGGTTTAAAGCTGAAAACGTTGCCGATGATCGATGCTGTCAGGTTTGCGATCGAGCCTTCTTCAAAAAGGATCAGGTCGTATGCGACATAAGCAAAGTACTGACCCGGCTGACCCGGTACGGGGTCCACGCGGTAAGCTTTGGCGCGGTACTGGTCCGCTGCCGTGAGACGGTCCGTCCAAACGACTGTCCAAGTCGCAGTGGAGCTTTCGCCCGCAACAGCCGCAGCTGCTTCAATTGGGTCGACGCCTTCTTGTGGGGTGATGCGGAACAGCGCGAGAAGATCGGTGTCTTTCGGCTGGTAGTCACCATCCCAATAGCCCATCTGAGCGTATTTCAATACACCAGCTGCATAGCGCTTTTTCTGGTCCTTAATCTCGGTTGGGTTACCCATATCGTTCATAGTAGCCTCCCTTTAGCCGGTTACTGTTAAGCCGCTTTGTTCGCGGCGATTTGCGGATCAAGCGCACCACTTGCGTAGCGGCGTGCCATTTCGTCCATGGAAATCGGTTTGATTTTGGTCGTTTGACCTGCGGTGCCGAAGCGCTCGAAGCGATCACGCACAAGAACCTCAAGCTCGTTCATTGCTGCGATGTTGAACTTGCGCGGATCGAACTCTGACGGCTTTTCCATCGCGATTTTGCGATACTGGCCTGTCATCGCCATGCGGCAGTCGGTGTCGATATTGACCTTGCGCACGCCCATTTTGATGCCGCGCTCGATCTCTTCGACCGGAACACCATAGGTCTGGGGCATGTCGCCACCAAATCCGTTGATCAGATCCTGAAGCTCCTGTGGAACCGAAGAGGACCCGTGCATCACAAGATGTGTATTCGGAAGCTTGGCGTGGATCGCAGCGATAGTGTCCATGGAAAGGATGTCGCCATCGGGCTTGCGGCTGAACTTATAGGCGCCGTGGCTGGTGCCGCAGGCAATCGCAAGTGCATCACATTTGGTCGCAAGAACGAATTCGGCAGCCTGATCGGGATCTGTCAAAAGCTGGTCGTGGCTTAGCTTGCCAACAGCGCCAGAACCGTCTTCTTCTCCTGCTTCACCGGTTTCGAGTGAGCCGAGAATGCCAAGCTCTCCTTCAACCGACGCGCCCACAGCATGTGCCGCTTTGGTGACGCGCTTGGTGATTTCCATATTGTACTCGTAAGACGCAGGTGTCTTCATGTCTTCTTCGAGCGAGCCATCCATCATCACCGAGGTAAAGCCGTGACGGATCGCGGAAAGACAGGTTGCGTCGTTGTTGCCGTGGTCTTGGTGAAGAACAACGTGGTTCTCAGGGAACATTTCAGCGAGCGCTTCGACCATTTTGCGGAGCATAATGTCGCCCGCATAGGACCGCGCACCGCGGCTGGCCTGAAGGATCACAGGAGCGTCGCAAGCCTTTGCGGCGCGCATGATTGCAAGGCCTTGTTCCATATTGTTGATGTTGAAAGCTGGAACGCCGTAGCTGTTCTCAGCTGCGTGGTCGAGCAATTGTCTTAGAGTAATAAGTGCCATGTTCTCCTCCGCTCAGGCAGCAATGTCAGAAGTAGTGAGGGCAGAAATTCCGGGCAGTTCTTTGCCTTCGAGCCATTCCAGAAAGGCTCCGCCCGCAGTCGAAACATAGGTAAACTGGTCAGCCACACCTGCGGCGTTGAGTGCGGCAACGGTATCGCCTCCGCCCGCAACTGATACCGCGCCCCAGTCTTTGGTCAGTTCAGCAGCCGAACGCGCTAGGCCCACGGTTGCCATGTCAAAGGGCGGGATTTCGAACGCACCAAGAGGACCGTTCCAAAGGATCGTGCTGCATTGGCTTAGAAGCGTGCGGAACGCATTGAGCGCCATCGGTCCAGCATCAAGGATCATCGCGTCTTCGGGGCAATTACCGGACGCGACAGTCTCGGTCGCTGCGTTCGCTTTGAACTCGCGAGATACCACGACATCAACAGGAAGGTGGATGGTGCATCCAGAAGCCTTGGCCGCTGTGATGATCTCTTTCACAGTATCAAGCTGATCAGCCTCGTGGAGCGATTTGCCCATCGGCGCGCCTTCAGCAAAGAGGAAGGTATTTGCCATGCCTCCGCCCACGATCAGGTGATCGACCTTTGCGGCGAGGTTCTTGAGAACTGCGATTTTGGTCGAGACCTTAGAGCCACCGACAATGGCAACCGATGGACGCTTTGGATTTTCAAGGGCCGCGCTGAGCGCTTCGATCTCTTCGATCAGAAGAGGGCCCGCATAGGACGGAAGGTGCTTGGTGATCGCATGCGTTGAGGCATGAGCGCGGTGCGCACAAGAAAATGCATCGTTCACATAGACATCACCGAGGCGGGCAAGCTCGCTCGCAAAGCCCATGTCATCCGTAGTCTCGCCGCGGTTATAACGCAGGTTCTCGCAAAGAAGGACTTCTCCGTCGTCGAGCTGTTTCGAGAGAAGCACCGCCGAGTAGCCTTCGCAAACATCGGAGAACTTGACCGGCACACCAAGTGCCTCGGAGAGTGCGGGACGAAGTTTATCCACCGAGTATTTGGGGTCGAGGACATTTGGCTCTGGGCGGCCAAAGTGCGTTATAACGACCAGTCGTGCACCTTTGGCGAGGAGGGGCTTCATGCCAGCCGCAAACCGTTCAATTCGGGTAGCGTCCGTCACCTTGCCTTTTTCGACGGGGACGTTGAGGTCAGCGCGTACAAGGATTCGCTTTCCCTTTACGTCCACATTCATGATGGAAGGGATGCTCATCCGATGAGCCTCCCCATCGCAACAGCGGTATCCGCCATACGGTTTGAGAAGCCCCATTCGTTGTCGTACCACGACAAGATGCGGACCATGCGACCGTCCATGACTTTCGTCTGATCCATGTGGAAGACCGAAGAATGTGGGTCATGGTTGAAGTCGGTCGAAACGTTCGGACGATCTGTGTAGCCAAGAACGCCCTTGAGCGGGCCGTCAGCCGCCGCACGGATGGCTGCGTTGACTTCATCAACTGTAGTGTCGCGCGCCGCTTCGAACACAAGGTCCACGACGGACACGTTCGGGGTCGGAACGCGGATTGCAACACCGTCAAGCTTGCCTTTGAGTTCCGGCAGAACAAGGCCAACGGCGCGGGCAGCACCAGTGCTTGTCGGGATCATCGAAAGAGCCGCAGCGCGCGCGCGGTACAGATCGCCGTGCATCGTGTCGAGCGTTGGCTGGTCACCGGTATAGCTGTGGATCGTGGTCATGAAACCGCGCGTGATGCCGATTGCATCGTTCAAAGTCTTTGCCACCGGCGAAAGGCAGTTCGTCGTGCAGGATGCGTTCGAGACAACCGTGTCCTGCGCGCTCAGCGTGTCATGGTTCACACCAAAGACGATGGTCTTATCAACACCATCCGCAGGTGCCGAGATGAGAACGCGCTTTGCGCCGGTGGAGAGGTGAGGCTGCACTTTTTCCTTCGAAGTGAAGATGCCGGTGCATTCCATCACGATATCGATGTCACCCCATGGGAGATCAGCAGGGTTGCGGATCGCAGTGACCTTGATCGGGCCGCGTCCTACATCGATCCAATTATCCCCAGAGGTAACAGTTCCGGGGAAACGTCCGTGGACTGAGTCAAAGGCCATAAGGTGGGCATTGGTTTCCACTGGGCCGAGGTCGTTAATCGCAACGACCTCGATATCGGTGCGGCCACTTTCGATGATGCCACGCAGAACATTTCGGCCAATACGGCCAAAGCCGTTGATCGCTACTTTGACGGTCATTCAGTCTTTCCTTTTGTTATGAGGGACTTTGCCGCGCCCACGATGGCATCGGCGGTGATCCCGAAATGGCGGTAGAGTTCCGGTGCAGGCGCGGATGCGCCAAAGCCTTTCATCCCGACAAACGCGTCATCGCGGTCGAGAAAAAGATCCCAACCCTGCCGGATCGCGGCTTCGACGCCGACCCGAGGCGCAACGCCGCGAACCATCGCCTGATACTCGGGTGATTGCTCGGCAAAGAGCTCGAAGCTCGGTGCCGAGACGACGGCTGCGCCAATTCCTGCTTCGGCAAGTTTGGCGGCGGCTTCGAGGGCGATTTCGATCTCGGAGCCGGTGGCAAAGATGGTGATGTCGCGCTTATCCGGAGTGTGCAGCAAATAAGCGCCCTTCGCCGTTTGGTTCGCATCGGTGTGAGAGGTGCGAACCGTGGGAAGGTTCTGGCGAGAAAGACAGAGCACCGTCGGCTTGGTCGTCGTCATTGCGATTTCCCAAGCCTCAGCCGTTTCGATCACGTCGGCAGGGCGAAGCACGATCAAGTCTGGAATTGCTCTTAGACCTGCGATTGTCTCGACGGGTTGGTGTGTCGGGCCGTCTTCTCCCAGACCTATGGAGTCGTGGGTCATGACGTATGCAACAGGGACACCCATGAGCGCCGAGAGACGGATCGAAGGGCGGCAATAGTCCGCGAAGGCGAGGAACGTACCGCCATAGGGTTTGAGACCGCCATGCAAAGCGATGCCATTCATCGCTGCCGCCATGCCGTGCTCGCGGATGCCGTAGTGCACGTAGGAGCCCGAATAGTCGCTTCGGGTCACAGCGCGCTGGCCCTTGGTGCGGGTCAAGTTGGAACCCGTAAGGTCCGCAGATCCGCCCACCGTATTAGGAAGCGTTTCGTTGATCACCTCGAGCGCCATTTCACTTGCTTTGCGGGTCGCGACTTTTGGGGCCTTTGCCGACATCTGCGACTTGTAGGCATTGATTGCGAGGCTTAGGTGGCGGGCATTGGTTGGCTCGTGCGCTGCGCTGAACGCCTCTGCCTTGTCGCTTGTGTTCAAGCGCATCGACCAAGCGCGGCGTGCGTTGCGACCGCGCTCTGCGACACCGGCCCAAGACGAAAGAATGTCCGATGGGATTTCAAAGGCTTCATGTGGCCAGTCGAGCTTTATTCGAGCCGCTGCAATCTCTTCTGCGCCAAGTGGAGCGCCGTGGACATCATGGCTCCCTTGCTTGTTTGGGGCGCCAAAGCCAATCACGGTCTTGCATGCAATCATTGAAGGGCGTGGGTCAACCTGCGCGGAGGTAATCGCGAGAGCTATGGCCTCGGGATCATGCCCATCGACAGCTTGGACGTGCCAACCAGCAGCGGCAAAGCGTGCCTTTTGATCTGTGGAGGTGGAAACATCTGTGTCGCCATCAATGGTGATCCCGTTGTCGTCCCAGAATACAACCAGACGACCGAGCTTCATGTGGCCCGCCATATCGATCGCTTCGTGGCTAATGCCTTCCATGAGGCAGCCGTCGCCCGCGACGACATAGGTGTGGTGATCCACGAGATCGTCGCCAAAACGAGCGTTGAGCATGCGCTCAGCGAGGGCCATACCAACTGCGGTCGAGATACCTTGGCCAAGGGGGCCAGTGGTGACTTCGATACCTTTGGCGTGGCCGTATTCTGGGTGCCCAGCCGTGCGCGCGCCGAGCTGACGGAACTTGCGGATTTGGTCCATCCCCATGTCGTCGTAGCCGAGCATATGGTTGATCGCATAGACCAGCATAGAGCCGTGGCCGGCCGACATCACAAAGCGGTCTCGGTCAGGCCATTTGTGATCTGACGGATCAATCTTCATGAAGCGGTTGAAGAGTACTGCGGCGACATCTGCCATGCCCATCGGTGCGCCTGGGTGACCGGAGTTTGCCTGCTGAACCGCATCCATGGTGAGCGCACGGATTGCGTTCGCCATCTGCCGTTCAGCTGTCACTGTGGTTTGAATGTTCATCTTGTTCCCCTCAGTTGCGCTTGGATTCACTGACCAGACGGGCGACCATCGGCGTGAAAATCAGCTGCATCGCGAGATCCAT
>JAYPUF010000092.1:0-9168 GCA_038133925.1 Marivivens sp.
ATACTCGCAGAAAAAGCGAGACGGCATTGTCTTCGGGACCTTCAGGAACATGGCCACGGCCATCTTTGATGTGGCAGTTTTGACATCCGCGCGCATTATAGAGCGGCCCAAGACCATCAGAGGCAAGTGTCGAAGACGGCGAACTCACCCAGATTTTCCGAAAGAGGCCATTTCCGACTTTAAAGTCGAGCTCTCGGTCAAATGTCATATTGTTCGATGGCTGTGAAAAGGCATCAGCGTTTTTACGCGAACGCACGGTCGCAGCACCTGCCGGCATTTCTTCGAACTGTTCCGCCTGCGTAAAATCAGCCGTCAGAGCAGTCACGCGTTCGATCCTCTGAAGTTCTTCCGCCGTTCTCGGGACGATATTTAGGTGTACGTCTCTGAGATCCTGGGAAAACGCGGGGGCGGACGCCAAACAAAGAAGAGCAGAAATGAGTAGTCGCATATTTGTAAAAAGGGCCCGCAGAGCGAGCCCCTCCTCGAATTATTGGAAGACTGCCGCAGGTGAATCTAGGCTATCTGAACCCTCAAATTCAATTTGATCGAGATCTAAGGTCGTCACGATGCGCTCTATGCTTCGTGTTTGATCAATAAGGCTATCAACTGCCGCCATAACGAGTGTTTCGCCCTCGACGTTACCGCGTTCAAGCATTTGGTCATAGCTGAAGCCGGTTTCCGCGGCGGACTTGATCGCGCCTAACGCTGACATTGTATTGGTCAACTTGCCACGCATCTCAGCGTCGAGTTCAGCATCTCTTGTTGCAACTAAATCCGCCAAAGAAGCACCAGAAGTTACAGTTCCGTCAGTGGCGACGTAGCTTCCGAGATAGATGTTCTGAATTCCCAAACCATCGTAATAGTGACTGTTGTGGGTATTGTCGGAGAAGCAATCATGCTCTTCTTTGGGGTCATTGAGTAAGAGGCCGAGACGCATGCGTTCACCGGCCTGTTCGCCATAGGAGAGGCTTCCCATACCAGTTAGCATTGCTACGATGCCTGCATCAGGATCACTGGTAAGAGTGACGCGTGCTTCTCCAGCCTCAGACCATTGGTCAACGATGAACTCAAGGTCTGAAATCAATAGATCAGTCGCGGCGAGGAGATACGCTGCGCGGCGATCACAATTTCCGCCGGTGCAATCTTTACCTTGTACGTAGTCGGTGTAAGGGCGTTCGCCTGCGCCATGGTCAGTACCGTTCAAGTCTTGCCCCCAAAGCAGGAACTCGATTGCGTGATATCCACGCGCGACATTGGTTTCGATGCCGTCTGCCTCGTTCAAAGTGTCAGCGATAAGTGTCGCTGTGATTTCGGTGGCGTCGACTTCGATACCGGCGACGAAGAACTTCGGAGTTCCTATGACGTTTAGCGCAGCCAGCTCGTTTTCATCGGTCGGGCCGCCATAGTTTGCGTCGACATAATCAATCAGGCCTTCATCGAGCGGCCATGCGTTCACCTTGCCTTCCCAGTCGTCAACGACAGCGTTGCCGAAACGGAAAACTTCGGATTGCTGGTAAGGTACTCGCGCCTCGATCCAAGCTTTCTGCGCGGCATTGAGCGCCTCGGGGGTAGGGTTGTTGGCGAGAGTGTTTACGGCGATCTGAAGCTTGCCGGCAGTCGCAAGGCTGTCGGAATAGACGGCAAATGCGAGATCCGCATAGTTTGTTACGACTTCATCTGCGGTTGCTCCAAGCGATTGCGTTGCAGCGAAAGAGCAAAAAGCAACAGTGGTGGCGAGAGTGGTTTTCATAAGTAGAGCCTTCGAGTTTTACAGCGGGCGAATCTTGAATGTCGATTACCTGACAGAAACACTCAGCATCTTCAATCCCGATAAAAACACTAAGCTATAAAATTTACATCAACGAATAACAAAGTCGTGGGAGTGATTGTCAGACGCGGCAGTTTCGGCGAACTATGAAGAAATTTGCGGGAAACAGATGCTCGACGCTTCATTAAGAAAACTAATCGACCCACCGCTGAACCAGATCGGCCGATTCTGCGCTAAAAAAGGTCTTAACGCTGATGTGGTCACGTTTATTGGCCTTGGGCTAGGTCTCACCTCGGCGTTCATGATCACTCAAGGTTGGTTTGCGCTAGCGTTTATTTTTGTCCTGCTAGGCCGGTTTGCAGATGGGCTTGATGGGGCAATCGCACGTGCCTCGCGCTCAACAGACTTTGGTGGTTATCTAGATATAACATCAGATTTTCTGTTCTACGGTGCGTTCCCACTTGCATTTATTTGGTTCGACCCTGGTCAAAATGGACTCGCTGGTGGGCTCTTGCTTGCGTCCTTCTATTTTAATGGAGCGAGCTTTCTGGGCTACTCGATCCTTGCGGAAAAGCACGGAATGAAAACGGATCATCAGGGATCAAAGTCACTCTATTTCTCGAATGGTTTGCTCGAAGGAACCGAAACGATCGTGTTCTTTCTGGCTTTGTGCCTTTTTCCAGAGAATTTCTGGTGGCTCTCATGGGGCTTTGGCGCACTTTGTTTCCTTACAGGCGGAATGCGCATTTTTGGCGCGAGACAGATTTTTACAAACTCAAAGGCAGAAGAATGAACAAACTTGCAATCGCGTTTTCCCTTTGCATGCCCGCTTTGGGATATGCACAGACCGATCCAAGCGATTGGTCCGCAGTTGTGGAAAACGCTAAGGGGCAAACGGTTTACTGGAATGCGTGGGGCGGTTCGACCACCACCAATGACTTTATTGCATGGGTTGGAAAGCGCGTCGAAGAGGACTTTGGCGTGACGCTTGAACACGTAAAACTCTCCGATACCGCAGATGCGGTCACCCGCGTGATTACAGAGAAAGAGGCAGGAAAGAACTCTGGCGGAGCCATCGACCTGATTTGGATTAATGGTTCCAACTTTGCCTCAATGAAGGACGCAGGCCTGCTCTATGGTCCCTTCGCTGAGCAGCTACCAAATTGGGATCTCGTTGATACTAAAGGTAAGACTGTTCAAACCGACTTCACGGTTCCCGTCGAAGGGTACGAAAGCCCTTGGGCGATGGCTCAGGTGGTCTTTATGTTCGATACAGCAGACATTTCAGAGCCACTTGTTTCGATGGAGGCAATCAGCGAATGGGTGCACGCGAACCCTGGGCGTTTCACCTTCCCGCAGCCACCAGATTTTCTTGGAACGACATTCCTCAAACAGGTACTCGTATCTTTGAGTGACGATCCAGAAAGACTTTCGAAACCTGCAACGGATGACAACTATCAATCCGTTACAGAGCCACTTTGGGCCTATATAGACTCTATAACACCTAGACTGTGGCGAGATGGAAAGGTCTATCCACTAACTGGGCCCGCACAGCTCCAGCTGATTGCGGACAACGAAGTCGATCTAGCGATCTCCTTTAGTCCGGGAGAAGCAACAGCGGCGATAGCCAATGGTCAGCTGCCAGACACGGTTCGGACTTCGGTGCTTGAAAGAGGCACACTCGGAAACGCCTCATTCGTAGCGATCCCTTACAATTCGAGCGCTACGGAAGGCGCGATGGTTGTTGCGAATTTCCTTTTGTCACCAGAGGCCCAGTTGCGCGCTCAGGACCCTTCGATCCTTGGCTATGGGACAGTGCTGGACATGGATGCGCTGTCTCCCGAAGACCGAGCTGCGTTTGATGACCTCGAGCTCGGGATTGCGACACTAAGTCCAGCAGAACTTGGAACCGTGCTACCCGAACCTCATCCAAGTTGGATGACGCGCATCGCTGAAGATTGGACTGCGCGTTACGGTGCGAACTGAGGCCCGATCCATGATCCTTAGAGGGATGGCGATTGCCACTTTGGTGATCGTCAGCGCTCTATTGTTGTCGGGATTATTCGGCGTCATACTACCGGCTCTCGGTATCTTTCCTGTCTTAGATAAGACAGAACCGACCTTCGATCACTTGCGCCACGCTCTCGCGATCCCAGGGGTCTATCAAGCGATAGGTTTGGCTTTGGGAACAGGGTTGCTTGCGACCGCAGTATCATGCGCCGCTACGCTTTTCTTTCTTGCATATATGAGTAACAGCAAGAGACTTTCTCAACTGCTTAATATTGGCGCTCCGTTTCTTGCAGTCCCTCATGCGGCAGCGGCCTTTGGGCTTGCCTTTATGATTTCGCCTTCAGGCTGGATTAGTCGGATTTTTGCGAACTTGCTGGGTCTAGACCGACCGCCAGATCTTATCATTTTGAACGACCCATTTGGGTTTTCACTCGTCTTGGGGCTCGTTATTAAAGAAATCCCGTTTCTGTTGCTTATGGCTGTCGCAGCGCTACCCCAGACGAACCCCCAGCAGGCCTTTAAACTCTATTCTTCGCTTGGATATGATCACGCAACTGGTTGGCTCAAAACAATTGGGCCGCAACTTTATCGTAGAACACGCTTGCCGGTTTTTGCGGTGCTTTGCTTTTCTGTCTCAGTTGTCGATGTCGCGATCATCTTGGGGCCAAACACACCACCAACTTTGTCAGTGCTGATTACGCGATTTATGTCCTCGCCTGATATTGCTGAAAGGTTGACTGGCTCTGCTCTAGCCCTTGTCCAGCTTGCAGTAGTGATCGTCTCTCTCGCGATATGGATATTGCTTGAAAAACTTGCTGCTCGACTTTTGGGCAAATGGATCGATGGCGGCGCAAGGCAGGGCGGTCAGGCGTTCGCTTGGATTGCAGCTCTTTTCATCTTGCTCTCCACTGCCTTGTTAACTCTTGGGGTCATTTCGCTGATCGTTTGGTCGCTGGCCGGCTTTTGGAGCTATCCCGACCTCTTGCCAAACAGGCTGGAATCAAACAGTTGGTTACGTTTTGGCCCGTCGATGCTCGACGCGCTTTGGCCTACACTTGAAATCGCGACGATATCCAGTCTTGTAGCCTATCTGCTCTCGCTCTTACTGCTAAGCGGTGCGAAGCGAATACTCCCAGTGATATACCTTGCATTACTCCTTCCCCAGATCGTCTTTTTACCTGGTATTGCGAACTTGATGTTAGACCTCGGTATGGACGCGTCGATTGGGGCTGTCATTGCGGCTCATTTACTCTTTGTCCTGCCATATATGGTACTTGCGCTACATGGGCCATATCGCGGTTTGGATCCGAGATACGAAAGCGTTGCAGCGGGACTTGGAGTTCATCCATTTTTGGTCTTCGTTCAAGTTCGATTGCCAATGCTCATCGGGCCAAGTCTGGCTGCGCTTGCGATAGGCTTCGCGGTTTCGGTAGCGCAATATTTGCCGACCTTGTTGATCGGTGGTGGCCGTGTTGCCACGGTGTCTACCGAAGCTGTGGCGCTTGCATCGGGCGGGGATAGACGCGTTTTGGGGCTTTATGGATTTGCGCAAACACTTGCGGCTGTGCTGCCATTTGGTCTTGCGATCCTTCTACCCTCGCTCATTTGGCGAAATAGACGAGGAATGCGAAATGCTTGAGAACCTTGTAGTTAGCGGATTTAAGCTCTCGCTGAATGGGCAGCCCCTTTTAGAATTGGATTTCGAAGTCGAACCCGCACAGGTTCTAACAGTGATGGGACCGTCCGGTTCTGGCAAATCTAGCCTTCTTGCTTGGATGACCGGAAATCTGTCACCAGAATTTACCGCCGAGGGACAAATTATGCTTCAGGGTAAGAACTTAACCAATGTGCCGAACCATTTGCGGAATATCGGTATTCTGTTTCAAGACCCGCTGTTGTTCCCTCACATGTCTGTAGGACAAAATATCGCCTTTGGATTAGGTGGCCGAGGAAATCGCGAAAGCGTCATTCAAAATGCGCTCGAAGAAGTCGAGTTAAGTGGCTTTCGAAACCGAGACCCCGAAGCACTTTCGGGAGGTCAAAGAGCACGGGTCGCATTGATGCGAGCGCTCGTTGCTCGGCCAGACGCTCTTTTGTTGGATGAGCCATTTTCCAAGTTAGACAAGCAGCTTCGCGAAAGCGTGCGAACCCTTGTTTTTCAAAGGGTGAAAGAGCGCGGTATTCCTATGGTATTGGTCACGCACGACGAAAATGATGCAATTGCGGCCGGTGGTCCGATCATAACGCTCGGTTAATCAAGGTTCCAAAAGCTTGGTAAAGATTTGCTCCAGATGCCTACTCGCGCCTGGGAAAGGGTCTTTGTTACCTAATACAGCGCGAACCTGAACGTCAAAATCGGCATAGTGCTGCGTCAAGGCCCACACCGAAAAAATCAAATGATAGGGATCGATGTCTGCGATTTTCCCATCTTGGTGCCACTTGCGTATCACCACGGACTTTTCGTCGACAAGCTTCCGAAGGTCGCCTGTTAAATCGTTTTGGATGTGCGGTGCACCTTGTAGGATTTCGTTTGCGAACAAACGGCTCTCTCTGGGAAAGTCACGAGACATATCCATCTTGTGCCGGACATAGCTCATGATCTCGTCAATGGGGTTACCATCTGGATCAAGTTTTCTTAGGGGGTCGAGCCATGTATCCAGCAGTGTCTCAAGAAGCTCGATGTAAATCGCCTCCTTCGAGTTGAAATAGTAGAGAAGATTAGGCTTTGATAATCCGGCATTTTCGGCGATCATATCGAGCGTCGAGCCGCGAAACCCAAACTGGGAAAACACGTCTAGCGCCGCTTCGAGAATGGCGCTGCGGTTTCGTTCCTGAATTCGCGTCCGGGGCTTTAGGTCCGACATAAGATGATTTACCAATACTTTCAGATCGACGCTGCCTTTGGTTGTATAGTTCCAAGGTTTGACCAAATGGTCAATAATAATGACGTCCAATTCGTCAGTTATTGCCTTGGCGAGAATTGAGCACTCAGCTAACAATGTCGCGTATTTAAATGGAAGTTTGGTATGACCATTGAGAAACGATTTATACTCGGCGCTATTGGCCTTTTGTTTGTTTCGGCCTGTCAAGTCGATCAATCGACATTGACCAAGGAAGAACTAAGCTCGCCTCAGGTGATAAATGCGCTGCCTGCGGGGGTCCCAACGGAAATTGTTTTCAAGAGCGAAGACGGTTGCTACGCCTACGCAATTGAAGAAACGAAGCCATTGGTTGGCTATCCACTGCGTGACCGGAACGGCAATCCGATCTGTTCAAACTAAACTCTGATCCGCTGATTATCGTGATTGATGATTGGAAAATCATTCATTAATATGCAATCCAAAGCGCTTTGGAAGCGCTGTGAGGAGAATTCAAATGACTATCAGAACCGTTGTTTGGGGCGAAAATGTCCACGAGCAAAAGAACAAAGTCGTTGCGGGAATTTACCCGAACGGGATGCACAACTGTATCGCTGACGCGCTAAATCAGGATGAGGCGATTTCCGCCACGACCGCGGTTCTTCAAGACCCAGAGCACGGCCTGACCAAAGAGCGTCTTGCCAAAACTGATGTACTCCTATGGTGGGGTCATGCAGCGCACGGCGACGTAAGCGATGAAGTTGTTGAGCGCGTAGCCGAGGCTGTTTGGTCTGGCATGGGCCTTATCGTTCTGCACTCTGGACACTTTTCAAAAATCTTTAAGCGTCTGATGGGTACGCCTTGTAACCTAACTTGGCGCGAGGCAGGTGAGCGCGAGCGCCTTTGGCTGACCTCTCGTAACCACCCGATTGCAGCGGGTCTCCCTGATAGCTTCGAACTTGAAAATGAAGAGATGTACGGCGAACCCTTCGGCATTCCTGAACCGCTTGAAACAGTGTTCATAAGCTGGTTCCAAGGGGGTGAAGTTTTCCGCTCTGGTGTCACCTACAAGCGCGGCGCTGGCAACGTTTTTTACTTCCGTCCTGGGCACGAGACTTATCCGACCTATCACGATTCTAACGTTCAAAAAGTTCTGACAAACGCTGTCAAATGGGCTCACAATCCCGCAGCACGAATTTCGAATCCAACGGATGCACCCAACGTTCCAGTTGATGTCGCACCAGAAAAAATCGAAGAACGTGGCCCGCGTCTTCACCACGACGGCGAAGAAGGTTTCCGTTAATGACACTTCGCGTAATTATCATCGGCACCGGCGGCATGGCGAATTTCCATGCAGAGACTTTTTCCAAAATTAACGGTGTGGAAATTGTAGCAGGGATAGACACCAACGCCGATCGTCTGGCCGCATTTTGCGAAAAGCATGGAATCCCGCGCGGGTTTTCTAATCTGGAAGAAGCGTTGGCTTGGGGCGAATTTGATGCCGCTACCAATGTGACGCCAGACTCAGTGCATTACATGACAACTATGCCTTTGCTTGCTGCGGGCAAACATGTGCTCTGTGAAAAGCCGCTCGCGACCGATCATGCTCAGGCGCTAGAAATGGCACAGGCTGCGCAAAGGGCGGGCGTAGTCAATATGATCAACCTGACCTATCGCAATGGAGCATGTCTTTCGCATGCAGCAACCTTGATTGCTCAGGGCGCAATCGGCGAAGTCCGCCACTTTGAAGCCTCCTATCTGCAAAGTTGGCTTACGCAGCCTGCATGGGGAGATTGGTCCACCGATTCAACTTGGCTATGGCGCTTGTCTACAGCGCATGGTTCCAAGGGTGTGCTCGGTGACGTCGGTGTTCACATTGTGGATTTCGCGACATTTGCTGCTGGGTCTGAGGTAAGCGATATGTCGTGTCGCCTCGCGACTTTTGACAAGGCCGAAGGTGGTAAAATCGGGGAATATACCCTTGACGCCAATGACAGCATGTCGATGCATGTCCGTCTCGCAAATGGCGCAATGGGCGTCATCCACGCAAGCCGCTTTGCCACGGGTCACTTCAACGATCTGTCTCTCAAGATCTTTGGAACGAAGGGCGCAATCGAGGTGAAAGACGTTAAGAATGTCAGTTCCATGCGCGTCTGCCTTGGTGATGACATCCATGGTCCGAATTGGACTGCGGTCGAAGCTCCAAAAACTTCGTCGATTATTGAAAAGTTTGTCGACGCTATCCGCAACGGCAAACAGGCTGAACCCGATTTCGCACGCGGCGCGGCGCTCCAGAAGGCGCTCGATACGGCTGTGGATTCTGATGCACAGAACGGACTCTCTCTTTCCGTTTAAGGCCAAGTCTTTTGACACCCTAGGTGGTTTAGGCTTCATTGAGGCAAACCACCTAGAGGCCTGTCATGGAACTGAGCAGCCTCATTTGAGCGGTCAAAGTTTATAGTTAGTGCATATTTGGGCTCTGATCCATTTGTATGATGGCTTCAGGAGCGGGTGGGCGATAGCCCAATGCAC
>JAYPUF010000093.1:0-9152 GCA_038133925.1 Marivivens sp.
GCTTGGTCGGTATAGGCTTTGATCAACGGGCCGCCCTGATTTGGGGCGGCTCCTCTGATTAAGGGACTAAGAATGACTCAGTTTGCACTTACTGTTGCTTGCAAATCAACGCGCGGAATTGTTGCCGCAATCGCCAACTTTCTAGCAGACCACGGATGCAATATTCGTGACGCGTCGCAATATGATGATGCGCTCACAGAGAAATTTTTTATGCGCATTTCCTTTAGCGCGGAAACGGGCGAAACGCTTGATACGCTAAAAGAAAAATTTGTGGAAACCGCTGCAAAGTTTGACATGGACTATGCGTTCCACGACGAAGCCGAGCGCATGAAGGTTGTGATCATGGTGTCGCGCTTTGGTCATTGTCTCAACGATCTTCTTTACCGCTGGCGCATTGGCGCGCTGCCGATCGATATCGTCGGTGTGATTTCGAACCACCTCGACTATCAGAAGGTGGTTGTGAACCACGACATTCCATTCCACCACATCCGTGTGACGAAAGAAAACAAGCCCGATGCTGAAGCCCGCATTATGGCTGTTGTCGAAGACACCAATGCCGACCTTATCGTCCTTGCGCGCTACATGCAGATTCTCTCGGACGAGATGTGCAAGAAGATGTCTGGCCGTATCATCAACATCCACCATTCGTTCCTACCGTCGTTCAAGGGTGCGAACCCTTATAAGCAGGCCTATGAGCGCGGTGTGAAGCTGATTGGTGCGACATCGCACTATGTAACTGCTGATCTCGACGAGGGTCCGATCATCGAGCAGGACATCATCCGAGTGACCCACGCACAGAGTGCGGACGATTACGTTTCGCTTGGTCGTGACGTTGAGAGCCAAGTCTTGGCACGTGCTATTCACGCGCATATTCACCGCCGCGTGTTCCTCAATGGTGACAAGACGGTCGTTTTCCCAGCGTCTCCCGGCTCCTATGCATCGGAGCGTATGGGCTAATTCGGCTTCTCTCCCCCCCGTGTGCCGAAAAACCCTGCGTTCGGGATGCCGAACGCAGGGCTTATTTTATGCAGTGAAGCGTTTGACCATGTCTTTCGCGCCATACTCCACCAAGCCGCGATAGGCGGCGACGAGCTCGGCTTTGAACGCCGGATCATTGGCAAGCGTTTCGTCAAAGACCTTTCGGATCGAAAGGAGCGCGGCGACCTTTTCATCAATGCTATCCGCACTATCGGAGGCAGCACGCAGGTCAGCTGCTAATGGGTCTTTCACGTCAATCGGATTGCCCTTTTCATCAATTCCGCTGACGTAGCGCATCCAACCTGCAACTGCGAGAATAAGACCGGGTGTCTTGCTTCCGGCGGCGCGGGCGTCTCGAATGGTGCCGAGAATACGCTGAGGCAGCTTTTGAGAGCCGTCCATTGCGATCTGCCATGTGCGATGGCGGATTGATGGGTTGCGATAGCGTTCCAGCAAAGCATCGGCATAGGCGGAAAGGTCTTCGCCCTCGGGCTTTTCTAGGGTTGGGATGATTTCGGTTGCCCAGAGAATTTGGCAGAGTTTGGCATAGGAAGGATCAGCGACGGTCTCGGCTATTGTTTCGTACCCACCGAGATAGCCGAGGTAAGCAAGCGTCGAGTGCGTACCGTTCAGGCAGCGCAGCTTCATGTTTTCATGGGCTTCAACTGCGGTCACCATCTGAGCGCCGACTTTGTCCCATGCGGGGCGGCCACTTGGGAATTTATCTTCGATGACCCACTGCCGGAACGGTTCGTGCTGAACGCAGGCTGGGTCATGATATCCTTGAGCGGTCTCGAGTGCTTTGACGTCTGAGTCTGTTGTTGCGGGTGTGATGCGATCCACCATAGTCGCAGGGAAGGCGATGTTTTCTGCGATCCATTCGGAGAATGTGACGTCCCGCTGTACAGCAAATTCGATCACCAATCTACGGAGGAGGTGGCCGTTCGAAGGAAGGTTGTCGCACGTCATCACGGTGAAAGGAGTTATCCCGAGCTCTTTGCGTTTTTTGATGGCCGCTACAATAAAGCCCAGTGCTGATTTCGGACGATCGCTCGCTAAATCATGAACGATGTCGGGGTGAGAAAGGTTGAGACGACCCGTGGCGGGTTCGTGGCAGTAGCCTTTTTCTGTGACGGTAAGCGATACTATTTTCGTGGTCTCGGCCACCATTGCATCAATCACCCGAGCTGGGTCTTCAGGTGCAACCAGAACATCGGTTAGTGAGGAAATAACGCGGTATTCCGCGCCCTTGGGCCCTAATGTGACAGATGTATAGAGGTTATCTTGCGGTGCAAGTTGATCGCGTGCTGTCGGGCTTTGAAGGCTGACGGCTATGATGCCCCAATCTCCGCCTTCGGCTTCCATTGCATCGTCGGTATAGACAGCATTGAATGCGCGGAAGAAGGCACCCGGCCCAAGGTGAACGATGCCAGGTTTTGGGGCCGGTGTCGTCCGGCCCAGTCGTTTAGCGGGCAAGCCAGCCTCCATCAACGTTAAGGACTGCGCCTGTTACATAACCGGCAGCAGGGGTGCAAAGAAAGGCGACGGCGCCTGCGATGTCAGAAGGTTGGCCCCATCGCCCCGCAGGGATGCGTCCAAGGATTTCCGCAGCGCGCTTTGGGTCCTCGCGTAGTGCGGTTGTGTTGTTCGTTGCGATATAGCCAGGGGCGACCGCGTTTACAGTTATCCCTTGAGCGGCCCATTCGTTGGCGAGCGCTTTGGTAAGTCCTGCAATGCCATGTTTGGATGCCGTATAAGCCGGAACACGGATGCCGCCTTGAAAGGAAAGCAGGGATGCAATGTTGACGATACGTCCGCCATTGCCCGAAGCTATCGCCGCGCGAGCAAAGGCTTGAGACAGAAGGAAGGCCGCTTTCAGGTTCGTGTCGAGCACGTCATCCCAGTCGTCTTCGCTGAAATCGACGGCGTCAGCACGGCGAATGATACCCGCGTTGTTGACAAGTATATCGAGGGGTCCGGCCTCAGTCACTTTTGCTGCCGCAGCTTTGGCATCGGAAAGATCAAGCGTGAATGCTTCGGCAGTTCCGCCCAAAGCCGTGATCTGCTCGACGGTTTCGTCACATGAAGAACGACCCGCAGCAATCACATGCGCGCCGCGTTCGGCAAGGCCAAGAGCAACGGCTTGGCCGATCCCTGTATTTGCACCTGTGACGAGGGCGCGCTTGCCGTCGATACGGAAGGGATCGTTCATCGCAGATCACCCATGGCAATCATGTCCATGTCCGTAAAGTCGACGTTATCGCCAGCCATTGCCCAGCAGAAGGTGTAGGAACCCGTGCCAACGCCGGAGTGGATCGACCATGGTGGTGAAATGATCGCTTCTTCGTTGGCTATCACCATGTGACGTGTTTCCTGCGGTTCACCCATGAAGTGGAAAACGCGCTGTTCAGGTGACAGATCAAAGTAGAGGTAGGCCTCCATACGGCGGTCATGGGTATGCGCGGGCATAGTGTTCCAGACCGAGCCTTCTGCAAATTGCGTATAGCCCATGACCAGCTGACAGGTTTGAATGACCTCGGGGTGAAGCACTTGGATAATCACACGCTCGTTCGCGGTTTCCTTGCTACCCATCTCGACGCGACGGGCTTCGGATACTTTAACCAATCGAGTTGGATAGGCATGGTGTGCTGGTGCGCTTAGAACATAGTAGCGTCCTTTGCCCCCGAATGTGATCGCGCCCGAGCCAAGACCAACGTAGAGAACGTCGCCATTTCCGATATCGTAGGTGGTGCCACCCACTTCGATTGTGCCTGCCTCGCCAATGTTGAGGATGCCCATTTCGCGCCGCTCAAGGATCGTCTTTGTGCCAGTTTCGGGAACATGGTCAAGTGTGAGCGCAGAACCGTTTGGAACAACGGACCCAAGGATCAAGCGGTCATAATGGCTATAGACCAAATTGATTTCACCTTCATTGAAGAGCCCGCCGACGTGGAAGTGGCTGCGAAGTCCTTCGGTGTCGAGGGTCTTGGCTGTGGCTGGGTCAATTGCATAGCGGGTTTGGGTTTTGAGCGTCATGGGTCCTCGCTTGATTTGTCGCAAACTAGCCCATTATCCGAAGAGATAGGCTTTCCAACTTCATCTAATATGTTAGTCTGGAAGTTGCGTCAAAAGCAAAATCCAATTAGTCTTTACGCCAATAGGGGATTGCCCATATTACAAGGCCAAGATGAACGACCAACTTAGATCACTCACGCCAGCGCCTGTTATGTCGACCACTGATCAGGTGTTCGATGCAATGTATCGTGCAATCATTAAGCTTGATTTGCCTCCGGGGACAAAGGTTTCGGAAGCGGACATTTCCAAACAACTTGGTGTTTCGCGGCAACCCGTGAGGGATGCTTTTTTCCGCCTGTCGGAAAAGGGCTTTTTGTTGATCCGTCCGCAACGAGCGACTTTGATTACAAAGATCAGCGAGAAGGGTGTGCGCGACGCGCATTTTGTTCGTGAAGCTCTCGAAGCAGCGTGCGTGGTCGAAGCGACTAAGCGCGCGACCTCGGCCGATCTCGTTGAACTTCAAGCTTTGATCGAGGAGCAACAGCGTGCAATTGATGCGCGTGAGCGTGAGCGGTTTCACGATTTGGACGAAACCTTTCACAAGACGATTTGTGAAATTGCAGGACATGGGCATGTTTGGACCCTGATCCGCGAAAAGAAAGCGCAAATGGACCGAGTGCGGTTTCTGACGCTGTCCTCTGACAGTCAGTTGGCCAAAGACGAGCACGTCCGACTTTTTGACGCGATAAAGTCTGGTGATATGGATCTTTCAGAGAAAATGCTTCGTGCTCACGTTGGTCGAATTTTGACTGTTTTGCCGCGCATCAGGGTCGAGCACGCCCAGTATTTTGAGGAAATCGAATGAGCCCAAAGTTCCTAGCGGTTGGTGAATGCATGCTCGAGCTTTCACCTGCCGGAGAAGGTATGCTTGCGACCGGTTTTGCAGGCGATACCTTTAATACCGCGTGGTACTTGCGCAAATTTGCCCCGAAAAACGTTGATGTCGCATATTTTTCTGCGATCGGTGACGATGCTCCGTCGCGTGATATGGCGCAATTTATGCTCGATAGCGGAATTACACCTGAGCTTATTGAGCGAAAGGGTGGGCATATCGGTCTCTATATGATCTCGCTAAAGAACGGAGAGCGTAGCTTTTCGTACTGGCGCGATACCGCAGCGGCCAAGACGCTTGCTGATGACCTGAGCGCTTTTCCAGTGTCGAGCGGCGATACAATTTACTTTTCAGGCATCACGCTTGCGATCCTTTCGGAATTGGCGCGTCAGACACTCTTGCGCGTGATCGCAAAGCAGCGTTCCGAGGGCGTACGGGTTATCTTCGATACGAATTTGCGTCCGCGTCTTTGGCCTTCGCTTGACGCGATGCGTGCTGGGATCATGGCGGGTGCGGCGGTCGCGGATATTGTTCTGCCTTCCTTTGAAGATGAAGCAGATATTTTTGGCGATGCAGACAAGACCGCCACTGCCGCGCGTTATCACGCCGCGGGATGCAGCACTGTTATCGTAAAAGACGGACCCGAGGCTGTTCTGATCTCTGACCCCGATGGTCAATCTGAGGTCAAGCCCGAGCGCGTCGCGGAAGTTGTCGATACGACTGCCGCTGGCGATAGCTTTAACGCCGGTTTCATCGGGGCGCTTTACGCAGGTGCACCATTGGCGGAAGCCGTTGATGCCGGATGCAAGGTCTCTGCTAAAGTCATCGGTAAGCGCGGGGCTCTGGTCGCGTTCTAGATACCTTCCTGAATGCGGGTTTTGCGGCTGGATGTCAGTTTCATTCCGGGTTCATTCAACCGTGTTTCTGGGCCAACCCAAGCATATGCCAAAAGGCAGGGATCGTAATCCGCCGTGGTGATACGATGTTCATGGTCAGGGCCATTAAAGATCAGCGAACCCGGCGCGTGAACAGCGGTGTCATTTTCGGACCAAGCACCAGAAATGGAAATATAGCTTTCCTCGATCTCTTTGTGACTGTGCTGTGGATAGGTGGTCTTGGGCGCAAAGAGGACGTAGCCGAGAATAAGCCGTTCAGACTTTATCGGGCCCCGCGGGCCAAGTATTTCACAGTACGCATATTTTTGAGCGAGGGCCTTGGGGACCTTTTCATAGCCATATTCCCAAGTCAGGAGATGTGATACACGTGACAAAGCACGTGCCATTCCAGACACTGCTCCGCGTTCTCCAAGATCCAGAGCACGAGTGAGATGAGCGGTAACCGGCTTCGACTCTGGCGCGCGCTCAACGACTTCGGAATTGCTGTCTACGATATTCGACAGCATATCGCGGACGCGCTTTCGGTGGGAGCGGATGATCTTGCTGCCACCTGCGGATCCATGTCGATAGAGCGTGTCAAACTCATGCAGCAGATAAAGCCAATCAGGACAATCGGAAAGCTTCTTGCTCGATAGCTGTGCCGTCTCGGTTTGCATGATGGTCATGAAAAGCTCCTGTTTCACCTTGCAGATCATTCAGGAGATGTCGCCCGCTTGTCAAAGTCGAAATCGACACTTAGCCGTGCTCTTACGAAGTGGTTAGGCTGTCTTTTCGCGCATGTCGCGGTCGAGCATCTGAATTTCACCTGATTTGCGAGTTTTTAGTAGCTCACGCGCCTTAGCGTATTCAGGGTCATTCCAGAACATCAGGCAGCCGTTACAGCCGCGACCGCAGCATCCTTCAACGCCTTTGCGAGACGTGCGCGCGCGTTTCTCCATGTTCTCGGTGCCGATGGCGTCCTGAAGTTTTGCAACTTGCTTTTTATAGAGGCCTTCGCGATTTTCAGCGCCAAGTTCGATTTGCTGGGCAGTTTTGTCGAGTTTGATGCGACGCCACTCGTCTTCGGCAAGCATGGATTCCTTGCGCACGATGGTGAAAGGCGGGAAGCGATCTTTGACGGACTGAGGGTCTTCTCGATCAAAGGCTGAGTAGGGGATAAACACCTTATCAGAGCGGCTGCCCACGACATAATCGACTGGCTCGCATGTTTTACCATCTAGTACAAAATCATAGAGGCGAAGCAGCACTGGTTCGGCGGTGGGGTCGGGCGGAAGAAATTCCATCACGTCACCAGCATCAATGCGGTTTTTCACGCTTAGGATCATGCCGTCTTCGCGGGTTTCAGTGATCATGCCTGCATATTCCCATGGGGCCATTGCCTTGGTGTGATCGTAGTTATGGGCATAATTCTGGAGGCGGCCTTCGTGGAAGGCGATTGTAAAGCCTCGATTGGTCGAACCTTCGAGTTCGGCCATAAAAGGCTCTGGCTTCCAGCCGTCGGGGTCGGCGTAGTAAGCGTCGATGGCGCGACGATAGGCGCGGGCAACGGTTGCGACGTAATAGGGGCTTTTGTTGCGTCCTTCGACCTTGAGGCTGTCCACCCCGATACGAAGGAGGTCGTTAAGCTTTGGCATCAGGCACATATCCTTGGAGTTCAGGATATAGGACCCGCGCCAGTCCTCTTCGATTGGCATAAATTCACCCGGACGACCGCCTTCTTCGAGAACAAATTCAAAGAGTTCGAGGTTCTCTTCGGTCAGGGGCAGCTCTTTGATTGTGCCGTCCTTAAGCTTCATGTGCACTTTGTAATGCCAGCGGCATGAATTGGCGCAATTGCCTTGGTTTGCACCGCGCTCGGCCATGAAGTTCGACAAGAGGCAGCGACCCGAATAGGTCATGCACATTGCGCCGTGCACGAAGCTCTCGATCCGAATGTCTGGACATTTCTCTTTGATTTCAGCGGTCTCGGCAAAGGTCACTTCGCGCGCAAGTACGACCAAGTCTGCGCCCATGTCCTTCCAATAGTCAACCGTGAGCCACGAACAGACGTTCGCTTGGGTCGAAATATGTAGCTTTAGCTCGGGCGCATGCTTGCGGACAAAATTGAAGACGCCCGGATCAGCGATGATGACGCCATCGGGGCCGATATCTCGGATTGTTTCTACAAAGCCAGGAAGCTTTTCGATATCTTTATTGTGCGTAAAGAGGTTGAGCGTGAGGTAGATACGAACGCCGCGCTCGTGCGCAAATTCAACGCCCTCTTTGATTTCTTCGAGAGAGAATTTGGACTTGGTTCGAAGCGACATATCAGGTGTGCCAAGATACACCGCATCAGCGCCATAAAGAACGGCAACTTTTAACCGCTCGAGCGAGCCAGCCGGCATGAGGAGTTCTGAGCGGCGGACAGGGGCAATTTTTGTCATCTTGGCACCTTTGGGTTCGACCAAATATTGAGGTGTTCCCTATAGGATTAGCCCCCGTTGGGCCAGAAGTAGATTGCCGCAGGGTTGAGCACTCTCGCAATGCGAGAGCGCTAGCGCGTCAGCGCATGGTCTTGAGCCATGTTAGTGTCGCATCCGTGTCGCCATTTGGCTTGTACTCGGCGCCAAGCGGGGTTTCCCAGCCGAGCTCTGAAATGCGTTTGAAAACATAAGCGTAGTTCAGTTCGCCATGATCAGGCGCGCCGCGGTCTGGAACCGATGCGAATTGGATGTGTCCGATGTGCGTGAGCAAATCCGCAAGCTTATGGCTAAGATCGCCTTCCATGAGCTGAACGTGGTAGCAGTCGAACATCAGCTTCAGGTTGGTCGCGCCGACCTCTTCGATAACCGCTATCGCTTGCGTCGTCGTCGAGAGAAAATAGCCAGGCGCATCGTATTTATTGAGCGGCTCAATCAGGATCGTGATCCCACTCTCAGCGGCCTTTGAGCAAGCGTAGCGCAGGTTCTCGACGTAAGTGTCGTGGGCTTCGGGTCCACTGGCAAAACCTGCCATGATGTGGACATTGCGTGTTCCAAGTCGATCGGCATAGATAAGGGCTTCATCGATTGCGGCACGCGCCTCGGTTTTGCGACCGACAAGAGCGGTGAGGCCGTTTTCCCCGCCCGCAACGTTGCCTCTGCGCCCGTTCAGGCCAAGCATTTTAAGCCCTGTTTCCTCAAGGGCAGTCGCAACGTCTTCGACTGGGGTGTCATAGGGCCAATGGCATTCTACAGCGTCAAAGCCAGCCGCTTTTGCCGCGCGAATGGCGTCCGGAAGCGGGCGGGCGTTCCAAAGGAAACCTAGGTTAGCTGAAAACTGCATCAGTCCCATTCCACATTGAATTTAGTAATAACGGATTGCACCTGTTCGGGTGTCAGCATCTTGCTGTC
>JAYPUF010000094.1:0-9140 GCA_038133925.1 Marivivens sp.
CTTGCGCTTCTTGCACGAAGTCAGCTGCGGCATCCTGTGCCGACATCTGGCCAAGGACAACCTCAGTACCGACACGCATGAACGCGTCACGTACTTCGCCTGCGCCCTTAGGCTGCGGAAGCGGAAGCGGACCGACCTTGTCCTGGATCGCGTTGAAGTAATCGACCGAGAGCTTTTCGGACTCGGTAAAGCTCGGAGCAAGGGCTTCACGCACGTTTGCATTTGCCGGAATACCGCGCTCTAGGCCGAGGATCTGATAGCTTTCAGGCTCGTTGATCCAGTCGTTCATGTAGGCAATCGCTGCTTCAGGGTCTTTGGTGTCACGTGTAAGCGACATGAACATCGAAGGCTTGATGAACTGGGCAAAGCCGCCACCCGTCTTGTGCGGAACCATTGCTGCGCCAATCTTGTCGGTCATAAGCGACTGGATTGCGACAAGCTGGTTCGACCAGAAGAGCGACATTGCGGTCTGACCCGTAACAATGCCCGAATCCGACATCTTCACGTCAAGGATCACGGTCTTGTCTGCCGGAGCAACGACACCTGCATTGCGCAGATCGCTCCAGTACTGCCAGTAGGATGCAACATCTTCTACGGTGCCGGTGATGTTGCCATCAGCATCATAGAAGTCACGGCCTTCCTGACGGGTCCAACCTTCAAGGTTCTCGATAGCGAGCGAGAAGTCATCTGCGCCACGAACACCGGTCTTAGACGTGATCTGCTCACAAGCTGCTGCGAACTCTTCACGGGTCCAGTTGATCACGTCAGCAGAAACGCCGGCCTCATCAAAGAGACGCTGGTTGAACGGGATAACTTGGCTGTTCGAGCCAATGTTGAGCGCATAGAGCTTGCCATCTACTACACCGCCAGAGAGCGGGCCCTTGTCGAAGTTCGACAGATCGAGGCCGTTGCCGATGTATTCGTCGAGCGGAAGCAGAGCACCACGATAGACGTATTCGAAGAGATAGCGGTAATCCATCTGGACGAGGTCGGCCATGTTCTTACCAGCGGTCTGGGTGGCCATCTTGGTCCAGTAGTCGCCCCAACCAATGGTCTCGCCCGAAACTTCGATATCGGGGTGGTTCTTCATAAAGGTTTCGATGACCTTGAAAGTGCGCTCATCGCGGTTCGGGTTGCCCCACCAGAAGTGGCGGATCGTGCGGTCCGCTGCAAATGCAGGCATTACTGGAAGCGCTGCCGCCGCTGCTGCGCCGCTGATGGTTCCGAGCACTTGGCGCCGAGACATCTTAGTCATTGTAGTTCCTCCCTAGGTCCGGCTGTCACCGGTTTTGTGAAAGTAACGACCCCAATCCTCCACAGGGTCGAACTAAGCCTCAGATGTACGTTCTGAGGTATTCCGACAGACACAGCATCGCCATCGCCTGCCCATAAGGCATCGAGGTGAGCGGGATCTGTTTATAAAAATCAAAGTCGTGGCCCATAGCTGTCCCGAAGGACACGTTGAGAAGCTCGCCCTCTGCGTTGATATTGCTGACAACGGCCTCCACGGCCTTTTCGGCGACGGGACCAAAGCTTGGGTCGAGGTAACGAAGGCGAACCGCTTTCATGAGGCCATAGGCAAATCCCGCAGTGGCAGAAGCCTCGACATAGCTTGATGGATCATTGAGAAGTGTGTGCCACATCCCCGTATCCTGATCCTGCATCTCTTTGAGCGCTTCTGCCTGACGGCTCAGCGTTGAAAGAAGGTGCTTGCGGATAGGATCGCCTTCTTTAAGGCCGATCATATCAATGAACTCGGGGATCGCGATGGTCACCCAGCTATTGCCGCGCGCCCAAAGTGCCCCTGCGAAGGTGTGGTTCCCCTCAAAGGTCCAACCGTGGAACCAAAGACCTGTCTTGCTGTCCATTAGGTATTGGATGTGGGTCAGGAACTGGAACTTGGCCTCTTCCACATATTCTGGACGGTTCAGCACAAGACCGATCTTGGCCAAAGGCAATACGCTCATCATAAGCGTATCGTCCCACATCTGGCCGGGGTTCACGCTGTTATAGGTGATGTGCTGGAGCCCGCCTTCTTGAACGCGCGGCATGGTGTACATCACCCAATCGGCCCACTCTTCGAGAAGTGGACGCCATTCCATATTGCCTTCCTGTTCGTAAAGACATGCAAGCGTGAGAAATGGTGCAACTGTGTTGATGTTCTTGGTTGGCGTGCCTTCGGCAAGACGATCGCGGAACCAACCGTCGATGATCTCTTTTGCGGTCTTATCGCGGGTCTGCTGATAGTATTTCATCAGACCATAGAGACCGATCCCGTGGGTCCACTCCCAGCCGGCCCAACCTTTGGTATCGATCTCTCGACCGTCCTCTAACTTGAGAATGAACTCGCCCGTTTCGTCGTGAATATTGATGAGGTTGTCAGCGAGGCGGTCAATCAGTTCGCAAACTTCGTTGCGACTGATGAAGTGCTCTCTCTGGCGCAGAAGCGGGTGCATACGTTCAAGGCTCCGTCAGGATGAGAATTCAATCTGTTGTTTCGAACAGTTTGGACTCATCTGAAACCATAAATCAACATATTTCTCTACTAGTATGCCAGATTTATATTATTGGAAATTCAATGGTTTAAGGTTATACATTCCAAAACTGCCAGTGATTAATGAATTTTTCTGAAATCACGTTTCACTTTTTTGAGGTCGGCAAATGACGAATAATGAACACAAATCTGACAACGTCGCTGCTGTTCTCAAAGTTTTTGCAGTGCTGGAATCACTTGTAGATGACCGCCGAGCAAGCCTCGCTGAATTGGCGAGTCGCGCGATGACATCGAAAGCCACCGCACACCGCCTGCTCAACACGATGGTCGAACTTGGATACGTGGAGCGTGACGATGACACCGACCGCTATGCTCTCACGCTCAAGCTCTTTAGCCTCGGTGCGCGCTCAATTCAGGACCGAAATGATCTTCTTTGGGCCGCCGACCGCGTGATGGCGAAACTCTCTCGGATGACCGGAGAGTCGATCAATTTGGGCGTCATGGACAACACCGAAGAACGGGTCGTCTATGCGCATAAGTACGACAGTCACTATAATCTTTCGATGCAATCAACTTTGGGCAAGCGCAACCCTCTTCACTCGACTTCGCTTGGCAAAGCTCTCCTCGCTTGGCGTGAGCACAAAGAGATCGAAGAGAGAATTGCGCGCATGGATTTTGAGGTTTCTGCGCCGAATACGATCCGAACGCCGGCGCAATTGCGCGAGGCGCTCGAAAGAACCCGCGCCCAAGGCTATGCAGAAGAAATCGAAGAAAGCGAAGCTGGCGTGCGTTGCCTTGCCGTCCCGATCTTTGATCACCTAGGACGCCCAGTTGCGGCGATGTCGATCGCCTTTCCGCTTTTCCGCTTTAGCGAAGAGAAAAAGCCCGAATTGGTCACTCAGATCAAAGAGCTCGGCTTAGAGGCGTCAATATCGCTTGGCTATTCGCCCCGTCTGCGTCAGCGCCAAATCTTTGCACGCTAATTGAAAAAGCCGCCTCAATAGGCGGCTTTTCTGGTTTAGAGACCGTTGGTCTGGAGAAATCCGACCAGCTGGGCGGTCGAGCCGTCTTTGGTTGTCGCAGGTTCTTTACCCTCGACAATGGGCTGGAGCGCGGTCGCAAGCTCCTTACCAAGTTCAACGCCCCACTGATCGTAAGAGTTGATCCCAAGGATCACGCCCTCGACGAACACGCGGTGCTCATAAAGTGCGATGATCTGGCCAAGGGTAAAAGGATCAAGCTTTGGATAGGCAATCGTAACGGACGGACGGTTGCCGCTAAAGACACGATGACGCGCTTGACGGTCAAGCTCGTCGCCTTCGAACTTTCCGGCAACTTTAGAGGTTGCTTCCGACAGGTCGCGCCCTTTCATCAAGGCTTCGGACTGAGCGAGGCAGTTCGCGACCAATAGCTGGTGTTGATGGTGAAGTTCGTCGTCATGCCCGCGGGCTGCGACGAGGAACTCGCAAGGTATCACCCGCGTCCCTTGGTGAATAAGCTGATAGAAAGCGTGCTGCCCGTTGGTTCCCGGTTCACCCCAAACGACCGGACCAGAGTTGAACGGAAGATCTTTACCGTCCATGCTGACGCCCTTGCCGTTGCTCTCCATCTCAAGCTGTTGAAGATAGGCAGGAAGTCGTGCCAAACGGTTGTCATAGGGAAGAACCGCACGGGTTGAATAACCCGCGACCTGATTGTGCCAAATCCCCACCAGAGCAAGGAGCGCAGGCAGGTTCTCATGCCATTCAGCAGCGCGGAAATGGGTGTCCATGGCCTGACCACCGCGCAGAAACGCATGGAAAGCGTCCTTGCCGATGGCGATCATCAGCGAGAGCCCAATCGGCCCCCACATCGAATAGCGGCCACCGACCCAGTCTTCGAAACCAAAAACGCGCTCTGCGGCAATACCGAAAGCTGCGGTCTTGTCGCCAGCGGTAGAGAGTGCGGCGAATTGGGCGGCTGGGTCTTTTACCTTTTCGCTCATCCACGCTTTGGCGGTGCGCGCATTGGTCATGGTCTCGATCGTGGTAAAGGTCTTCGAGGCCACGATGACCAAAGTCGTTTCGGGGTTGCAGCCAGCAAGCACCTCGGAAATGTCGGCAGGATCAACATTGGACACAAAATGGCATTTCGGTCCGTCATGATAGGGTGACAGAGCAATGGTAGCCATCTTTGGACCTAGGTCGGAGCCACCGATACCGATGTTGACAACATCGGTGATCTTGCCGCCCTGCCCTTTATACGCACCCGAACGGACGGCTTCAGCATAGGCGCCCATACGGTCAAGCGTTGCCAAAACGTCTGGCATAACGTCTTGACCATCGACCATGACTGGTCCGCCATCGAGATTGCGCAGCGCCGTGTGCAGAACAGCTCGGCCCTCGGTTTCGTTGATCTTTGCGCCAGAGAACATCGCCTCGCGCTTTTCAGCTACCTTTGAGGTTTCGAGCAGCTCCATCAGTAGAGCAAGACCATCCCCATCGATATTGGTTTTGGAATAGTCGAGCAGCATGTCTCCCGCTTTGGCGGAGAACTTATCAGCGCGCGTTGCGTCGAACAGCGAAAGGATTTTGCGGTCTTTGACCGCGGCGTGGTGCGAGAGGAGTTTATCGAACATCTTATTTTTCTGCCCAGTGCACAGTGGCACCTTGGAGGATTGCAGCAACGGGTGCTTCACTTGGATCGAGTTTTTGCGCAGCTTCGAGGGCCGCACGCTTTTCTGCGCCAGTGATCACGATGTGGCGGTTGATTGAGCCATTCAGGACCTTGGCGGAAAGTGTGATGCGCGGCTCGGGCGCACCGGGGGCACGCATCGGATAAAGGATTTCGCTCCCGTTCAATGCATCATCAAGGCGATCCGCACCGGGGAAAATGGACGCGGTATGCATATCCGCCCCCATGCCCAAGAGACAAACGGTAAGAGGCAAGTGTGGTGCGATGCCCTCAGATAGCGCGGGAAGCTCGTCTTCTGCGCTCCCGCCTTCTGCAAAGAGTGGAAGCAACGTGGCCGCAGCGGCGCGCCCTGTCAGCAAACGGTTCTTAAGCAAACGCGTGTTCGAGCGGTCAGAGCTTTCAGGAACCCAACGCTCGTCCGTTAGCATAACATTCACGCGCGACCAATCGAGGTCAGCGGCGCATAGAACATCAAAAATCGGACCGGGAGTGGTGCCACCTGGTACGGCGAGCGTGACGCTTTCTTCATGATCAAGCGCAGCCGTCAGCTCACCCGCGATAATGTTCGCAAGGTCGATCATCATCATTTCGACGTCAGGATATTCTACCAATTGCATAGGCTTACCCTTTGATATCGCGCCAGCGACGGCCATCTCGATGCATCAACATGAGCGCATCATCAGGACCCGTCGTCCCAGCATCATAGAGCTTGGGCACATCGTTGCGCTTTTCCCAGCCGGTAATGATAGGATCAGTCCAAGCCCATGCGGCCTCGACCTCGTCACCACGCATAAAGAGCGTTTGGTTGCCACGAATGACGTCCATAATCAGACGCTCATAAGCATCGGTGACATCCTCAGCATCTGGGCCGAGTGCTTCGGAAAAGGTCATGTCGAGCGGAACATCGATAAGACGCATCCCACCCGGACCAGGTTCCTTGATCGTCACCTGAAGATCGATGCCCTCATTCGGCTGAAGTCGGATGGCGAGGATGTTGCGGTGACGCGCCTCATCACCCTCAAAGATCGAGTGACCAAGATCCTTGAAAACAACGGCAATCTCAGACGACCGCGCCTTCATCTTTTTGCCGGTTCGGATGTAGAATGGCACACCCGCCCAACGCCAATTGTTGATGTGGCACTTCATGGCAATAAAGCTCTCGGTGAAGGAGCGCGGGTTTTCCGCATCCTGACGATAGCTCTGCCCCCCTTCGTGCGCATCATACTGACCGCGCACAATATGGTGGTTCTCAACAGGCTGGAGCGCGCGGATCACCTTGAGTTTTTCGTTGCGAACCTCATCAGCTTCGAACTTGCTTGGGGGTTCCATTGCGATCAGGCAAAGGAGCTGCATAAGGTGGTTTTGCACCATGTCACGCATTGCGCCCGATTTGTCGTAATAGGCACCGCGTCCACCAACACCGACAGTCTCAGCTACAGTGATCTGAATATGATCCACGTAGTGATTGTTCCAAAGCGGCTCGAACAGAACGTTGCCGAAACGAACGGCCATGAGGTTCTGAACAGTCTCTTTTCCGAGGTAGTGGTCAATTCGGTAGATCTGGGTTTCGTTAAAGTGCTCAGCCAATGTCGCATTCAATGCGCGAGCACTCTGAAGATCACGACCAAACGGTTTTTCAACGACAATACGGCTTTCTGCATTCGCAATACCGTTCTTGTGAAGTCTCTCGGCAATCGCCCCAAAAAGCGAAGGCGCCACAGAGAAATAAAAGGCGCGAACCACGTCATCACGCATCAGGTCTTTGAGTTGCTTCCAGCCACCCTCGCCCGTTGCATCGATGGATACGTAATGAAGGCGCGCAAGAAAGCGTTCAACGCAATCTTTTTCATTTTTCTCGCGTCCACCGAACTCGGCGATCGCATCGCGCACTATCTCACGGAAGCCCTCGTCATCAAGTTCGGCACGAGCGGCACCGATAATGCGAGACCCATCCGTCATTTGTCCGGACAAAAAGCGGCGGAAAAGCCCAGGAAGGATCTTGCGTCGCGCAAGATCGCCAGTGCCACCAAAGATAACCAAGTCGAAGTTATCGACAGGAATGACGCGCGAAACCATACTTCTTCTCCGCTGTTTCCCTAGCACGTTAGCGCTAACGAAGCCCTCTTAGCGAGTGTGTCAAAAAATGTCTAGCGCTTGAGGCCGAAAAACCCAAAGACAGCCAAACGAGAATGCTAATCTAAGCCGAAGTGCAGCCGGCTTCCACTCTTGAAACGGCAAAACAGGCCAAAAGAAAAGAAGATAGGAGTAGTTTCGCTTAATCTTCGAGCTCGGTATCCCAGTAAAGATAATCGAGCCACGAATTATGAAGCTCGCCGCGTCTAAACGGAACTTTACGCGCTGTAGCATCCAATTGATGAACCGAAGGCTTAAACGGCCTACGCAACAGTTTCATTCGCGCCTGCTCTGGGGTCTTGTTTGCCTTGCGCAGGTTGTCCTTTGCACAAGCGGTGGCAATGTTCTCCCATGTGGTTAGTCCACCTTTCGACCTTGGCTGAACATGATCAAAGGTCAGTTCTTTGGCCGGAAATTGATCACCGCAATACTGACAGCGGAACTCGTCACGCAAGAACACGTGATAGCGGGTAAATGTGACACGCTTGCGTTTGCGATAGGACTTTAGTGCCACGACAGAAGGCACTTGGAAACTTTCAGTTGCCGAATGAATTTCGACATCCTCATAGGCGCGAATTTGAATAACGCGCTCTTGGTGAACGGCGACAAATGCATCCTGCCAGCTCCAAACCGAGAGCGGCGCATAACTCAGGGGTTGCATATCAGCGTTCAGCACAAGAGTCCGAAGACCTTCAATCGGAGCGTGGATCATTTGCAGTCCTCCGAATTTACCTGCACCAAGAAACAACAAAAGCGCGAGACGGCCTCGCGCTTTGCGTTCTGATTTGAAACTGTGCGGCCAGTGGCCGTGCCCGTCACGTGGGTGACACTACAAGGGATAAGGCAGCAACTCTGCCTCATTTTATATCTATGGGTCTTTCCGGTCATGAGTGAGTCCGTCCTCGCTCTGTCTGCTCGTACCAGCACCAGAGCGGGAGCCCCGCTCCAGCCGATAGTTCGACTATATATCGCCTTTCAAGGCTGACAAGCCCTACATGTGCCCATCAACCTTCAAACTGACGGTAAATACCCAATGTCACAGCACTGTGACGCAAGTGATTAGAGCTTGCTCAAAAAATGCGCCGTTACTGTCGCTTACCGATAATCGCGATATAGGCAAAATTATCGTTACCACTCTGGGCATAGCCTGCCCCTGAAACGACAGTGCCGCCTTCACCGTGCAAGCTGCCGTAAATCGGGACCGAACGGCTTGAAGACGTATCCCCAGGCACAGAATAGGTCCCATTCGCTCCAACATAGGTGCCGTCAGCAGCAAATATCAGATTAGCGTTGGTATAGCTCGCACCCGCAGTGCTTGCCGAGACAGACCCCCTATTGGTGATCAAGTTCGCATCCAATGTGAACGTCCCCTCTTCAGTCGTCATCGTCGAAAGAGCAGCGGTGTCGTAGCTCATGACAGCGACACCCGAAAAACGAAAGCTTGTACCGATTGGCAATTCGCTTGCTTTCTTGCCCCCGACGACGATGGCTTGCGAGGTGTTATCCCCAAACTTGCCGTAAATCCCAGCAATGTCTTCGTAGAAGTAAGCCGGCACCTCGGTCACAGTGCCATCCGCATATTTCACTTTGACCGTTCCACGCACAAAACCGTTTGCGTCAGCGCTCAAGCTCCCCATCGAAGCCAAAGAAACCGCGGCAAGCCCAGCCGCGTCTTCGACGTCACGAACAGCCGCAACGAAGGTATCGTCACCCGTTGTCGATTTGACCAAACCGAAGCCGCTCGTCGTTCCGGCGTCGAGCACTTCAACCTTTGGAAGCCCCCCACCGCATGCAGCCAAAACGCTGCACGCACTCAAAAGCGCGATAACTTTGGTTTTCA
>JAYPUF010000095.1:0-9105 GCA_038133925.1 Marivivens sp.
TCGTCTTGAAAACCTGGTGTGAACGAATTTCCGGTATACAGGAACGCGCTCCAGAGGAATTTGTCATTACGCGCAAGGGGGTGCCAATATCATGACTAACAGCGCAAACCATATTGATCAGGCGATGGGCATGCTTCTTCGCATGCATCGCAAAGCCGCTGGCTTGAGCCAATCCGAACTTGGCGAGGCTGCGGGCATATCGTTCCAGCAGATCCAGAAATATGAATCCGGCGGAAACCGAGTCTCGATTAGCCGGCTATTTGTTCTGGCAAAGGCTTTGAATGTTTCCCCAACTCAACTCATCACGGAGCTTGAGGAAAGCGTCGAGCGTGAAAAGAACGGCGACAAGGCTGTCGACTCGCGCCTTGAATTTTTGGCCTCCGATGGCGGACAGAGAGCGATCACTGCGCTTATGGCAATCGATAACCCTCGCATTCACGATAGCTTTGCCGATTTCCTTTCGGCTCTGGTCAATGAACAGCAGCGCCGCAACGTCTAAGGTCAGCGGCGTGCTTCAGCGCGTGTTACGAGCACCAATCCCACAAGCAAAAGCCCTGCCCCTATTGCGGTGGGTAGGGTAAAGCTTTCCCCCAAAAGAAAAACGGCCAAGAAAAAGGCCGTCATGGGCTCGACAAGCGCCAAGGTCACAGCGGTTGACGGAAGCACATGGCGCAGCCCCCAAGTATAAAGTGCATAGGCAACACCTGTTGAAAGAATGCCAAGCCCCAAGAGCGGCCATAGCGCCGACGCCTGCCAAATCCACGCGGTCTCGAAGAAGACAAGTACAGGCATTGTGACAATCGCAGCTACGGTAAAGGTCGCGGCTGCAATGACGGTACTATCAAGTTCAGTTTTGATCGCGCTCGTCGCCTGCGAATAGAATGCATAGCACGCACCCGCACCGAGCCCCAGAAAGACACCAATTGGGTCGGGACGCACATCGGCGCTCAGCCCACCCAAAAGAACCACTCCGACAAGGCATAGCGCCAACCCAAAGCTCTTGGCCTTGGTTGGAATGATACCGCCTAGCATCTCGTAACCGATCACCCAAAGCGGTGCGCTACCAATCGTGATCGCAGTTCCAACTCCGACCCCAGCAAGCGCGACACCGCGAAAGAACAAGAGGTTATAGAGCCCGATTGCAACACCTGCGAGGATCACACCCTTTAAGGGTATTTTTCGAACTGCCCTCGTCTGCGCACCTGAAATCAGCGCCAAAACCCAAAGCCCCAAAGCCCCGACGATTAGCCGAACAACACCCACGACAACGGGAACACGCTCGACCGGCATCTGAGCTTGGAGCGTTCCAGTCGAGCCCCAGAGCATCGCGGCAAGGACAACAGCTAAGACGCCAAAAAGTGCAGGCCTTTGGTTCATCTATTCCCCCTCAAGGAGCGATTGGAGCGTTCGAATATTATCCCTGACATCAAAACGCATCTCAGCCAAGGTGCGGCTTTTCGCGGCCATTGAGGCATAAAGCGCGCGGTCCGCATCAAGGCGGGTCAGATGCTCGAGGGCGTCTTGTGTCCAGCTTGGCTTCGTAAGATCGACAGCGTAGCCGTTTGAATTTTCGATTAGGTCCGCACAGCCTGCAATTTCAGACATCAATATCGGTCGCCCTACTGCGAGCGCCTCGATCAGCGATCTTGGCTTACCTTCGCCATACTCAGAAAGCAGACAACCGACCGTCGGGCCTTGGAAAAGGGGGCTCACATCGTCAAGTGCGCCGTGAAACGTAATCTCGCCGCGCTCGTCCGCGGCGCGAATGTCGGACATCGGATAACCGCCCTGCCCCTCCGGTATGGCAAAGCCAGCAAGTTGAAACCGCGCATTCAAACCAATCAGCTTTGCCTGCCTTGCCAAAGTGAGAAAATGCCCGATGCCCTTAGACCTCAGCAGTCGCGCATGACACACGATCTCTAACGGTCCGCTTGCGATTGGCGCAGGCGACCAAGCGTCTAAATCTACGCCAGAGCCTGAAATGAGATGCGTTCTAGCTTGATCGACAACTCTTGCCTGCGTCCATGCCGTGCAGTCGGCAGAATTCTGGAAGACAACCTTTGACGCGCGCGCAAGTGACCAGCGCAGCAATCCAAGGGTCGCAAAGCGTTTCATCGCACCGTATTCAACCAATGCGCCTTGGCCCGCAATCACTGCGATCCAACGCGCCGAGCGCTCTCCACTCAGTCCGACATGCACATTCGCAAGCAGTGTGAAACTCAGAACTGCGTCGGGCTGGAAATCGTCTAGAATTGAGCGGAGTATCTTTTGAGTGCGCCACAGCGCCCCCAGTTTCACGCGTCGCGGACCAAAATCCACATTTAGAACCGCAACACCCAGACCAGCCAATCGATCTGTGTAATCAGCATTCCCGCATACACACAGCACTTCGTGCCCCGCATCCCTTAGGGCGACGAGCGTTTCCTTGCGAAAGTTCCAAAGATACCAGCTATTTGTGGCGACGACGGCGATCTTCAAACGAGGGTCCATATGCTTTTTGGGCACCCTAGCGCAGGCGGCATTGGATGTTCACCCGAATTGCATATACTTGCGCAACTTTTTCCAAAGGTCTCTATGGTTCTTAAATTCCAGCATTCAACGCGCAGTCAGATTTTGAACGGCAATATTGCGCCCGTTAGTTCGCTTTCTGGGCAGGATCACCTATTGGTGCGCACCTCTGGAAGCAGTGGCAAGCCAAAGGTCATCAGGCGAAGTGCTGCAAGCTGGATCGCGAGTTTTGTGGCTAATCAAAAGCTATTCGATCTCGGCGCGGCGGACGTTTACGCCGTACTTGGCGGGTTTGAGACCTCGCTCTCACTCTACGCGGTAAGCGAAGGCCTTCACCACGGGGCCGACATCCTTGCTCTGGGCGGGTACAGCATTCGCGCCCAAAAAGAGGCTCTGAGGGCATTTAAGGCTTCTATTTTGTATGCGACACCAACGCAGCTGCGGCTCCTTGCGCGGGACCGGTCTGAGGCGATCAATTCGATCAGGCTCATTCTTTGTGGCGGAGGTCGGCTCGATCAAGAAACGCGCAGGCTTGCGCTCAGCCTTTTCCCAAATTCGACCTTCTACGAGTTTTTTGGCGCCGCTGAGACGAGTTTTATTACACTTTCCGATCAATCGACGCCCGAAAGTTCGGTTGGAGGCGCATACCCGCAGGTCGAAATTGATCTTCGAAACGGAGAACTCTGGGTCAGAAGCCCCTATCTTTTTAAAGACTACGCCGAAGGTGGTTCCGATGACACCCGTTGGGACGAGGGATTTCTAAGCATCGGTGAAATGGCCTATTTTCGAGACGGCTATCTCTTTCTCCAAGGTCGCAAGTCACGCATGGTGACAATCGCCGACCGCAATATATTCCCTGAGGACATTGAGGCCGTCCTATCCTCTGTATCACAAGGTCGGCTTGTGGTTGCGCTACCAATCGAAGACCCAATCAGAGGGTATGCAATCGTTGCCGTCATAGAGGGCGGCCCTGACCTAGCCTTGGCGACAGCGCTCCAAAATGCCTGCCGAAATGATCTACCATCACTTGCCGTTCCAAAGCGGATATTGTTCCACGATCACTTCCCTGTGCTAGGATCAGGCAAGCCTGATCTTGTCGGGCTATCGGCTTGGGCCAAGGAGCAAAAATGAGCGTGATCGTAGCGGCATTTCGCACAGCAGTGGTTCCACGTGGAGGGGCCTTTGCGTCTCTGGATGTCCATGAATTGGCCGCCCCCGTGATCAACGCTCTCCTTGAGCACACAGGAATAAAGCCAGAGCATGTCCGTGAAATCATTGTCTCAAATGCCATTGGAGAAGGTGGTAATCCAGCGCGGCGCATCGCTTTGGCCGCGGGTTTGCCCGAAGGTCTCGCAGGTCTGAGCATTGATCGCCAATGTGTCGGCGGTCTCGACGCGCTCTTGCTTGCGGATGCGATGATAAGCTCGGGCCAGCACGAGATCGTAATAGCTGGCGGCGTAGAAAGTTATTCCCGCCGCCCACTACGGTCCCGCACCTTCGGAGATGACCGCGCTCCAGAACCTTACGAGCAAGCGCCTTTCACGCCTTGGACGGAACGTGATCCAAAGATGAGCGCAGCGGCGAATAAGTTAGCGAGCCAGCTTTGCATCACCAAAGATGCGCAGGATGCTTATGCTGCCCAGAGCCACGCAAAGGCAATGACCGCCACAAAACTAACAGAGATCGTGCCGCTCTTGGAACAAGATCACGATCCCTTTGGACGCGTCCTGACCGAAGCCCATTGCCGACGAGCCAAAGTCATCGACGGGACGATCACTACCGCAAATACCGCCGTCGCCGCGGACGCCGCTGCCTTTTGCTTGGTGGTTTCGGATGCGGTTGCAGCCAAAGCAGGACTTGATGGGATGCAGATCGTCGCCGGAAAAACCATTGGAGGAACGCCAGACCTTCCTGGCCTTGCACCGGTCGCAGCAATAAAATCGGTTCTGGCGATGGCCGGCACCCAAACAAACGAAATCGCAAACGCCGAGATCATGGAAGCCTATGCCGTGCAAGCCATTGCTTGCATCGAGGGCGCGGGACTTTCTAATTCAGTCGTTAATCAAAAAGGCGGCGCACTTGCGCGCGGTCATCCTATTGGCGCATCAGGCGCGATCCTTGCCGTGCGGCTTTTCCACGAGTTGCAAATTGGAGAATGTGGACTTGCGGCGATTGCAGCGGCAGGCGGCCTTGGAACTGCGGTTCTGTTCAAACGCTAGTCGAAACCCCTGAAGGTCGAAAATACGCCTAAGTCGTCCCGCTCGGTGCGGAACTGATTAACAGGATGGCCTTCATCCCTGCGCCCCAGAGCGATGCCACAAACGACAAGCTGATCTGGACCAAGCCCCAAAGCATCAAGAGCAGTCTGTCCATAGTTTGCCAGAGCACCGATCCCCGTCGCTCCATAGCCTAGTTCTTCCGCTGCGAGAAAGAGCGCCATGAGGGACATTCCGAGGTCCATAAAGCAGCCCGAACCCATGTTTCGATCAATCGTTACGACGATCCCAACTGGCGCATCAAAGAAGCGGTAATTTAGCTCGAACTGATGTTTACGACCTTCAAGATCGCGTTTTTCTATTCCAAGCGCTTCATAAAGCGCAAAACCAGCCGCGCGTTGACGCGCTTTGCGATCAGCGGGCATCGGGTTTGGAAAGTAGCTATATTCGTGCTCGAGCGGGACGCCTTCGGCAATCGCTTTGGCAAAGGCGGCGCTAAGTGCCGTCAAAGGCTCACCTGTCAGTACGTGAAAGTGACCGGGCTGAAGGTTGGCCCCACTTGGCGCACGGCGCGCGGAGATCAAGATACGCTCAAGATCAGAGCGCGGCACGGGCTCTTTGGTAAAAGCCCGCACCGAGTGCCGCTCATTGAGCAGCTTTTCTAAAGGCGTGGCGCTCAAGCCCGTGAAAGCACGCTAGCAGGGCGCGCCTTATAGAGTGCGGCGGTTAGGGCACCGGCGATGATCGCTTTGATGATATCACCAGGAATAAAGGCGCCCATTACCACCGTCGCCTCCCCCAAGGTCTTGTCCGCAATGATCGAAAAGCCAACGATGCCAAAGGCGTAAAGGACCACAACACCGCCGACGATCGCGGCAGAACCTGCGACAATCGCGAGGTTACCTGTGCGAACCTTTTCGGTGATGAGACCTGTGACAAATGCTGCAACAGGAAAGCCAATCACAAAACCAGCGGAGGGCGCAGAAAAGACGCCAAGACCGCCACGGCCACCAGAAAGGAGCGGCAGCCCAATTGCGACCAGTACGACAAACAGCAACACGGCTAGGCCGCCACGCTTGGCTCCAAGAACAGTTCCACACAGCATCACGCCAAGACTCTGCGCCGTGATCGGCACTCCAAATCCCAACATAATCTGCGGAACCAAGCCGAGCACTGCGATTAACGCCGCGAAAAGCGCAATAAGCGTTACATTCTTTTCCAAAATCATTTTCTCCCCGACCTCGCCACAAGCCCACCTCGGGCCTTGAGTGCGGCGGCCATATGATCTGCGTCGTCAATTGCCATGATCGCGAGCGGCAAGACAACCCTCCAATTGGTGCGAGATTTTGACCTTGCACGCCACGCGTCAACAATCTGGCGACCCTTGAGTATCAAAGTTGGAACAAGCCGTATCACCATTGCTATGGAAATCTCGATTGCACTCGTATCAATGCGAAACAAGCGAAGCGGTGTCATGAGCCACCGCAAAACATCCATCATATCCGTAAGACGCGTCGTCATTGTCACGAAGTTCGCAAGGGCAACGCTCGTGACCATGCGCATGAGGATCACCGCACCCTCTGCGATTTCGCCTGTCACGAGGTGCCAAACCCCAACAACAACCACAAAGGGCCAGAGAACCCAAAGACGTTTTGCCCCGACCGATAGGAACGTGCGACCACCAAGCGCATAAAGAACAAGCGTTATCGAAATCGCGCTCAACTGCGCCAATGGCGTCGAAAACTTGAAGAGAGCAATGCTTGCGATACAAAGCGCCAATAGCTTCCCGCCAGCGGGCCAATCATGCGCGCGCGTTCTAACGGGAGAGGTCAGCGATATCATCAGACGCCCCCTGTTCAGTCATCGCATCAAGATAAACCGCGAGCGTCTCTTCTGCAGGACCATGAACCTTGAGTGCACCACCATCGATCCAGATCACTTCATCATAACCCGCAATGTCCAAAGGATCATGACTGATATGTAGGAGCTGCCCTTCGAATTTTGACAAATAGCGACCGAGCTGAAGCTTGGTCGGCAGATCAAGGCCAGCGAAGGGTTCATCAAGGATGATAAGCTTGGGCTTCATAAGCAGCACCGACATCAGGCACAAAAGGTGCTTTTGACCTTGGGAAAGCGTATGGGTCGCCGCTTCTTCCCAGTGCGACTTGCCGAAATCTGATAGAAGCGCTTGGGCCATTTCGATGGCTTTATTCTTTGCCGTGCCGAGCTGGGTCAGACCAAAGGCAAGCTCTTCGATCACAGTTGGGAAAATGATCTGATGGTCTGGATTTTGGAACAGAACCCCGACAGTTTCGATCGCTTTTGCGCGATCTGCGTCGGGATCAATACCGCCAAGCCTGACCTTCCCTTTTGTCGGGGTCAAGAGCCCCGCAAGAAGCCGTGCCAATGTTGATTTACCCGAGCCATTGCGCCCAACCACACCGATCCGTCTGGCCGAAGTGGTAAAGCTGATCCCTGCTAAAATGTCCCGCCCTTCAACGGCGAACCCCATGTCACGGATCGAAATCTCTATCAATTCGGATTGGGGCACATGGTTCTCCGGTCAAGAATTTGCGGCAAACTACGGCGAAGTCAGCGCAATTTCAATGCGACCCAAATGCAGCAATCGCACAAATCAAAGCCTACTCAAGGCAATTTATTTGGACCTCTAGCGCATGGAAAGCTATCGATAGGACAACAAACACGGACAAAAGATCCGTTCATAATAAAAGAGCAGACGGAGTAGGTATCCACATGAAGATCGCAGTGGCAGGATTAGGCTATGTTGGATTATCCAACGCGGCGCTATTGGCCCAGAACCATCAGGTCGTCGCGACAGATATTTCCAAGGCGCGTGTGGAGGCTGTGAATGCGCGGCGCTCGCCGATCATTGATCCCGAGCTTGAGGATTTTCTGGCGAACAAGGACCTAAACCTCTCGGCCACGACAGATCCCGAGGAGGCTTACTCCGCCGCAGACTTCGTGATCGTTGCAACACCGACGAACTACGATCCCGAGACGAACTTCTTTGACACCTCCAGCGTCGAGAGCGTGATCGGTTTTGTGCTCCGCTTCAATCCGCGCGCAACGATTGTGGTCAAATCGACCGTGCCCGTAGGTTTCATCAGCGACATCCGCGAGCGTTTCGACACTGACCGCGTGATGTTCTCGCCCGAGTTCCTTCGCGAAGGCCTCGCGCTCTACGACAACCTCCACCCTAGCCGTATCATCGTCGGCGAACAGAGCAGCGAAGCTTGCCGCTTTGCCGACCTCCTCCTTGAAGGTGCGGTTAAAAAGGACGTGCCCGTGCTCTTCACCGGACCGGATGAGGCCGAGGCGATCAAGCTTTTCTCCAACACCTACCTCGCCATGCGCGTCGCCTATTTCAACGAACTTGACAGCTATGCCATGGCAGGCGGCATGGACACGCGCCAGATCATCGACGGGGTGAGCCTCGATCCGCGGATCGGCGCGCATTACAACAATCCGTCCTTCGGCTATGGCGGCTATTGCCTCCCCAAGGACACCAAGCAGCTCCTCGCGAATTACTCCGAAGTCCCGCAGAACCTCATCCGCGCGATTGTGGACGCGAACCGCACCCGCAAGGATTTCCTTGCCGATCAGATCATCGCGAAAAGGCCCAAAGTCGTTGGCGTGCATCGCCTTGTGATGAAGGCAGGATCAGACAATTACCGCCAATCCTCGATCCAAGGGATCATGAAGCGGATCAAGGCCAAGGGGATTGAGGTCATCGTTTACGAACCCGTCCTGACCGAGCCTGAGTTCTTCAAATCCCGCGTGGTCAACGACCTCGCCGCCTTTAAAGCCGAGGCCGAGATCATCCTCGCCAACCGCCTTACCGATGAGATCCGCGATGTCGCGGACAAAGTCTTTACCCGCGATCTCTTTGGAGCCGATTGATGCCCACTGCTCTTATCACCGGCGCGGCCGGCTTTATTGGTTTCTTTGCAGCGCAGCGTCTTTTAAAGGACGGCTACCGTGTTGTCGGGCTCGACTGCATGTCAGACTATTACGACGTCTCGCTCAAAGAAGCGCGGCTCGCGATCCTTGAGGCGAACCCCGACTTCCGCCACGTCTTCGGCAAAGTCGAAGACCCTGGTCTTTTGATGTCCCTCTTCGAGGAAGAGCGTCCCGATGTGGTCATCCACCTAGCCGCCCAAGCGGGTGTGCGGTATTCCATCGAGAACCCCCGCGCATATATGGAAAGCAACCTGATCGGGACCTTCGAGCTTCTTGAAGCGGCCCGCGCTTTCCCACCGCGTCATATGCTGCTGGCCTCGACCTCTTCGGCCTATGGCGCAAATACCGAGATGCCCTATCAGGAGACGCAGAAGGCAGACCATCAGGTGTCCTTCTATGC
>JAYPUF010000096.1:0-1712 GCA_038133925.1 Marivivens sp.
TAAGAGAAATGGCGACGGTGTTGTGGGACGCCCCGAAAAGGTCCAGCTGGTTGATTTGATTGTGACCGACACCTCTCAACCGTTGCACCTCGTACTTTTGGGTTCAAATACTGAAATCCTCTGGGTGCTTCACGCGGATGAAGTTGTCGATATCCGCGGAGTTACGCTTCTCAATGGACGTGTGCAGGCGCTCGCAGGCTTCTCAGACGATATCAAAACTCAGAGTATAGACGAGGCGGAATTCAAGAGCTGTGGAATTGTCCCCACCTACCCTGCTATCGAAGGACTGAACCCAATGGAGACCCGGTTCAACCTCGAAGAAGTGGACGAAGACGATTGGGACCTTCCAAAGCCAATTGATCCACGCGCCGAGCCGACAAAAGACGACAAGATCGCGGCCTACGAACGCTGGTTCCGCCGTGCCTTTGGCATAAGAGCATTTGAAACCCGCACGGGCTACTACGAGGGCACCGCAGTCCTAATCGGACCATCAGAGGGGGTTGCACCTGTCATAGCGACATCACTCGGCGGAATTAACCTACGCGTCCCTGAAGGCACCCGCGTCTATGGCCGCGGATACGCCCGCTATCAAGAAGTCCTTGAGGACGAAATTAATGCCGAATTTGAAAACCTCGTCGGAATTCCGCTCTCGACCTATTATGCCAACGCAGGTACCTCAAGATGAGATATATCTGGATCATTTTTAACCTCATCGTCACCGCCATTTTAATCGTCACCCTTGCAGAGACGATAAAAAGCCAAAACGAGAATTTTGATCGCAAGGCAGAATACGACAACCGCGCCGTAGTGACTCCAGTTCGCCCAGAGACGGAAGCGCTCATAGCGGAGCAAGCCCCGACGGAAGCAACGCGTTCTGAAGAGGAACTTGCGGCTATGGAGAAAGAACTCGCAGCCGCCGCGGAGACCGCTGGCGCGCTCAAGAGCGTCAAGATCTTCAATGAATGGGGCAAGGAGCTCGACGAAGACGAGACAGCGATTTACTTACTTCCACAGACCGAACCTTTTTACCCGAACTTCCTCGTCCGCGAACCTATTCGTCCTGCGAGCCTGTTGCGCGAGGGCGAAGCATTCCCCAACGATGATCTCTTAGAGCTTTTCTTAGAGTTTAGAACACGGCCTATAGCCGAGACACGTTGCGATCTTCTTCCTGCTGATCTTGCGACGGGCTGCACGTATGAACGGCACCAACCGCGTTATCGAGAGCGAGAAAAAGACCTCACTAATTTGTCGATGACGACTGACATGAAAATGATCAATGCCGATCCTGATCCGCTTCCCGAAGGCGACATGCTTTTGGTAGTTGAAGGCGAAGCCACGCTCGAGAGTGCGCCGTTTCTTTGGAACGAATTCACGGATTTCGCAGCCCACAAAAGAGCATTGCTTGCGCGCCATAACGAGGTCTGCGCAATCGTGCGTGATGCAAATGGGAATTGCCGCGTTATCGGACTCGAGGTTGGTTTTAAGACAGACGACCGTAGAGCCAACAGTTCCGTCCTTTGGCTCAACGCGAACTCAGCTATATATGCGAGGGTAAAATACGCATATTTCCAGCCTGTAGAATTCAGCAATTAACTTCGCGTTAATCCTGTTTCCCTAACTTGGCCCCGAGTTTTTGGAGGTCGAGTATGGGGGCAGAACAGCATTCCAGAAGTATACGCTTCGCGCCACGGCTCGCTCGGAGCGAGATTGGC
>JAYPUF010000096.1:1812-9033 GCA_038133925.1 Marivivens sp.
ACAGCATTCCAGAAGTATACGCTTCGCGCCACGGCTCGCTCGGAGCGAGATTGGCAGAGACAGAACTGTCTCTTCGGCGCTATCAGATTGGGATCATTGAAGGTCTGAGAAAGGCACTTAGGCTTTGCGCGAATGACTTTGCGACAATTCAAGCGGATTTGAACAGTACAGGCGTTATTGATCCGTTACTGCATCCACCCGATCCACGACTTGTTTCACGATATAGCGCCAACGCGGCCTTAAAACACTGCGTTTTGCCTTGGCGGCGCATGGGACGAGGTGTCATCGTTCTCACAAGCTGCCCTGAAAGGATCGACCTGCATCTCCCTTCGCTCCGAGCGCATTTCGGGGAAGTCCGTGTCGCGGTTTGCACTCAGGACGCGTTAGAGGAAGCACTTGCAAAAGCCTCAGCGCCGAAATTGGTTGAAACGGCAGAAACTTTGACCCCCGAAGAGATAAGCGTAAGGCCCTGGGCTGACCGCGCGTCCGCAATTGGGATGGCCGTGCTCTTTACGCTATCCCTATCCGCTTATTTTGCCGGAACTGCCCTCGTATATGTCCTCTATGCTCTAGCCCTTGGGAGCTTTGCGGCAATCCAATTGCTTCGTCTCGTCGCAGGAGTAACGGCTCTGCGCAAAGAACTGCCCCCACACTCCAACATAACCATTCACCGCTTTCCCGTCGTTTCGATCCTTGTTCCGCTCTATCGCGAGCGCGAGATTGCATCTGCATTGCTCAAAAGGCTGGGTAAACTCGACTACCCTGTGGAACTGTTGGACGTCTGCCTACTACTCGAAGACAACGACACGCCTACAGTCGAAGCGCTACGCTCCGCAAATATCCCGAGGTGGATGCGCCAGATCACGGTTCCCAAAGGCACATTGCGGACCAAACCGCGCGCGCTCAACTACGGCCTCAAATTCACAAAGGGATCCATAATCGGCGTCTATGACGCAGAGGACGCGCCCGAAGCTGATCAAATCCGCAAAGTTGTCCAAGCTTTTGCCTCATCGAGCGAAAAGGTCGCCTGTCTTCAAGGTGTTCTCGATTTTTACAACGCAGAGCATAACTTTCTCTCTCGGCTTTTCGCTGTTGAATACGCCACATGGTTTAGGATGGTCTTGCCGGGCCTCGAACACCTTGGGCTCGTCCTCCCACTTGGGGGGACCACTTTGTTTTTCCGACGCGATGCGCTGGAAGAAATGGGGGGGTGGGATGCCCATAATGTGACCGAGGACGCGGATCTTGGAATTCGACTTGCGCGGCACGGATACAGGACGAAACTCATTCCCACCGTGACGTGGGAGGAGGCAAATTGCCGAACTCTTCCTTGGATCAAACAACGGTCACGCTGGCTCAAGGGCTATGCAATGACCTATGGCGCTCACATGCGAAGGCCTCGAAAGCTATTGCGCGACCTTGGAGCAACAAAGTTCATAGGCGTCCAAGTATTGTTCTTGGGGACAATCTGCCAATTCACGCTGGCCCCACTCATGTGGAGCTTTTGGGGATTGGCATTGGGCTTCGCCCATCCACTTGAGCCAATCATGCCCTCTTGGGGGGCTTGGGCCGTTGGCACCTTTTTCCTCGGCTTCGAGGTCGCCAACATTACTCTATCCGCGATCACCTTGGCGCGTTCGGGAAAGCGCGCGTTGATCCCTTGGGCTCCACTTGGGCTGCTTTACTTTCCGCTCGCGACCGCAGCGATGTACAAAGCGCTATGGGAGGTCTTTTTTCGTCCATTTTACTGGGACAAGACCGAACACGGGATATGCAAGGAAGACTAACCCTTACGTTCGACTTCCGATGCATCGAGGCGAAGACGTGTGACAAACGCCTTGGAGATATGTTCACGAAGCGCCTTGTCGGCAGCATCCCCATCACCTGCCTCGATCGCATCGACAATCGCCGCATGTTCGGCCAAAGCGACTTCTCCGCGCCCCTCGGCTACAAGAGAGGTTGTCGCCAGAAGAGCCATCGAGCGATGCACAAGATCGAGCTGTTGGACGAGAAAGCGGTTGTGAGAAGCAAGGTGGATTTGTTTATGGAAACGCTTGTTCGCACGGCTCATCGCGGAAGGGTCCCCCAAAAGCGATTGATCTGCTTCGAGCATTTCGCGCAGCACTCGGATTTCTTCAGGTGTTGCATGGCGCGCGGCAAGACGTGCCGCAAGTCCCTCAAGCTCGCCTCTAACGACATAAAGCTCTGCCATCTGGGTATGATCGAGCGAAGCCACGATCAACGAGCGTCCATCACGCGTCAAAAGCGATTGTGTCTCAAGGCGCTGAAGCGCTTCGCGGATCGGTGTGCGCGATACCCCAAAGCGTTCTGCCAGATCGCTTTCGACCAATCTGTCACCCGGTTTGTACATGTGACTGTCGATTGCCTCGAGGATGAGCGCATAAGCGTCTCTTTGGGGGGACTTTTGGTCGTTCATTGTTTTATCCGGTATTAATTTCCGCAAAGACTAACCCTTTGCGTACAATTGTTTCAAGCGGTTCATATTGCGAGCAATGTTCCAAGAGCGTAGGTGTTGCCTCATGGTTGCTGCATCTTTCTCACACGTGAAGGTCTGGGTCTTTGATCTCGACAACACGCTCTATCATCCGTCTGTCCGCCTCTTCGATCAGATCGAAGTGCGAATGACAAACTATGTCTCAAAGCTTCTGAACGTCTCAAAGGAAGAAGCCGACCACCTTCGGGGTCACTATTGGAAGCAATACGGGACAACGCTCGCAGGACTTATGCGGGAACATGACATCGAGCCAATTGCATATCTCAAAGATGTCCATGACATCGACTTTTCGGTGCTTAGCCCTGACCCGATCTTGGCCGATCGGATTGCGCGTTTGCCCGGTCGCAAGATAGTCTACACAAATGGAAGTATGCCCTATGCGCTGAACGTTCTTGAGGCGCGAGGCCTTCGAGACGTCTTTGGCGCGGTTTACGGGGTCGAGCACGCTGGCTTCCGTCCAAAGCCCGAACAGGCTGCATACGAGGCCGTCTTTGCGCTTGATGGAGTTGCGCCAGAAGAAGGCGCAATGTTTGAGGACGATATTCGAAACCTAATGGCGCCACATGCTATGGGAATGCGCACCGTTCTAGTCGGGCCTGACTTTCCGCATGAAGCAGATCATATTCATCACCATACGAACGATTTGGCTGCTTTTCTGTCGCACCTTGGGTAAGGCCCCTTTCCCACAAGTGACCTGCGGACTAAGTCTAGCGTCATGGATAGACTCGAAACAGATATCGTAATCGCTGGCGGTGGCGTCGCTGGGCTTTCGTGTGCAGCAGCATTCGGGAGCGCGGGCTTCAACGTAATCTGTGTCGACCCAGCCCCGCCCGTAACCGACAAAGGCGCAGAAGGCGCTGACCACCGTACAACTGCATTCTTCCAAGGTTCGCAGCGTTTCCTTGATGACGCGGGAATCTGGCCGCGGCTCAAGGCGCATGCCGCTGCGCTTCAGGTCATGCGGATCGTGGATGCTGGGGGCGAAGTCCCCGAACCGCGCGTGGTCAAAGATTTTGATGCAGCCGATATCTCCGATCTGCCTTTTGGATGGAACCTACCCAACTGGCTCTTACGCCGTGAGATGGTTGCGCGGCTCGCTGAACTACCGAACGTCAACTTTCGGTCGGGAACAGGATTTGCCCGCATGGTTACCCGCACTGGCGAGGCACTTGTTACATTGACCGATGGCACGGCGATCAGAGCGAAACTTGTTATTGGCGCCGACGGACGCAACTCAGCCGTTCGTCAGGCGGTCGGCATCGATGCCAAGACCACGCGCTATGGTCAAAAGGCTGTTGTCTTCGCAGTCACGCACCCAAATCCGCACAACAACGTATCAACAGAAGTTCATCGCTCAGGTGGGCCGTTCACTCTAGTTCCGCTCCCCGATCACGAAGGGCTCCACTGTTCTGCTGTCGTATGGATGGAGCACGGGCCCGAAACGCTTCGCCTTGCGGCGCTGAGTGAAACTGAATTCAACGCAGAAGCGACGGAGCGCTCGGCAGGGGTCTATGGCCCACTAACCTTGGTTGGCGCGCGTCAGGTTTGGCCGATCATCAGCCAAATTGCGGACCGCCTCACCGCAGAGCGTACTGCGCTTGTGGCAGAAGCTGCCCATGTCGTGCCGCCCATTGGCGCTCAGGGACTGAATATGTCGGTCGGAGATATGTCTTACCTGCTCGAGCTTGCGAAAACCCGCCCCGAAGGCCTTGGCGATGCTCAGATGCTTGCCGATTATGAACGCCGCCGTCATCCCGAGATTGTGCTTCGTGTGCGCGGCGTCGATGCTCTCAACCGCGCCTCCATCGCAGGCAGCCAATTCCTTCGTGATGCACGAGCAAAGGGACTCGAAACGCTTTATGGTTTCGACCCCCTTCGCAAAACACTCATGCAGTTGGGTCTTGGCGCGCGCTAATCAGAGAACCTGATCAACGACGCCTTTTAGACGCGTCAACGTCGCGGGCACATCATAAAGCTTATCAAGTCCAAAGAGCCCAAGGCGGAACGTCCGAAAATCCGAAGGTTCATCGCACTGGAGCGGGACACCTGCCGCAATCTGCATCCCTAGAGCGGCGAATTTCTTGCCGTTCTGAATGTCTGGGTCGTCCGTGTAGCTTACCACAACACCCGGTGCGCCAAAGCCTTCAGCAGCCACCGATTTGACGCCCTTGTCCTTGAGCATGGCACGCACGCCATTGCCCAATGCCCACTGCGCTTCGCGTAGTTTTTCAAAGCCATATTCACGTGTCTCGGCCATCGTATCGCGAAACGCGCGAAGGCTGTCGGTTGGCATTGTGGCATGATAAGCATGGCCGCCGTTTTCATAGGCCTCCATGATCGTGGACCATTTCTTGAGGTCGATGGCAAAGGAGTTGGAAGTCGTCGCATCCAGACGCGCCTTGGCCCGCTCGGACATCATGACAAGACCCGCAGAGGGCGTCGAAGACCAGCCCTTTTGCGGCGCGGAGATAATAACATCGACGCCCGTTGCCTTCATATCCACCCAAGCACAGCCCGAGGCGATGCAATCGAGCACCAACAGTGCGCCGACCTCATGCGCTGCAGCTGCAAGCGCAGCGATATAGTCATCAGGCAGAATGATCCCCGCGCTTGTTTCGACATGCGGTGCAAAAACAACATCGGGCTTAGCTTCGCGGATTGCAGCCGTCACTTCGGCAATCGGTGCAGGCGCAAAGGGAGCACGCGTGTCATTTCCCGTCTGACGCGCTTTGAAGACCGTGGTTTGACTGGTGAAATTTCCCGCGTCGAAAATCTGGGTCCATCGATAAGAGAACCAACCATTCCGAACGATCAATGCATGGGCATCATTGCCGAACTGGCGGGCGACGGCTTCCATCCCATAGGTACCACCACCGGGAACGATAGCAACGTGATCAGCGCTATACACTTCTTTGAGCATCGATGAGATGTCACGCATTACGCCTTTGAAGGCCGAGGACATATGATTGAGCGAGCGGTCAGTGAAAACCACTGAGAATTCCATCAGACCATCTGGGTCAACGGGCGAATGTGTCATGAGAGCCTCCTGTTTGATCAGAACGTATTGGAGCACCGAGCCAAATTACAAGGGGCCAGGACGTCGCTCCTCGCTCAGAAGCACGTTTGCTTCAACATGTCCCACCCCAGGGAGCGTCATAATCCGCCGCCGAAGAACCCGTTCAAAGTCGGCAATATCCGCTGCAACCACGCGCAATCGATAGTCATAAAGCCCAAGAACGTGCTCGACCGTCTGCACCTCACGGATCGCAGAAACGGCACGTTCAAAATCCTCAAGGCTCGCCCTTCCCTTTGCCGCGAGCTTGATGCCGAGAAAAACCGTAACTCCAAATCCCAATGCCTCGTTGTTCAAAACCATCCGGCGAGAGGCAATCGCACCTTCATCTTGAAGGCGTTTGATCCGTCGCCACGTCGCAGGCTGGCTCAGATCCAAACGCCGCGCTAAATGGCTCGCCGTTTGCGAAGAGTCTTGCGCCAAGGCTCGTAGGATTTTGCGGTCGATTTCATCAAGCTCGATCATATCGGCAGCACCTCTTCACGTTTAACGGTGGCCACCGTCATAAGCGCTTCGATGTCGGCAATATGCGGCAGCGGGAGCACCTTATTGCGCCAGATATCTTGCCAATGAGCGAGATCACGAGCCACGATATGCAGGCGTACATCCACACGGCCCAGAAACGTCTGTATTTCGATGACTTCAGAAACAAGCCGCGCGGCCTCAAGAAAATCATCGAAAGCGCGAGGAGCCGCTTTATCAAGCGTGATACGCAATGACACGGCGACCTCGAACCCCAGTGCTTTCCAGTCGATAACGGCTTCTTGGCCCAAAATGATGCCATCTGCCCGTAGTTTATCGAGCCGCCGCGTGGCACGTCCTGTGGTCAGCGCACAGCGCTCTGCAAGCTCTGGCAAAGTGAGCGAAGGTTCAGCCTGCAATAGGCGAATAATGCGGCGGTCAGTATCATCAAGCATAAAAGATTCATTATCGAAGAATTTTACGAATAACAACTTCACAATGGGGGCGAAATTTATTCCTTTTCTTATCGCCTTCCAGCAAGAGATATGAAAATGTGCGCCTCAATCGAAACACGAGACAAGGAGCGCCAAAATGCGCGTTTATTACGATCGCGATTGCGATGTGAACCTGATCAAGGACAAAAAAGTTGCAATCCTCGGCTACGGCTCGCAGGGCCACGCTCACGCACTGAACCTGCGCGACTCGGGCGCTAAGAACGTCGTCATCGCTCTTCGCGAAGGCTCGCCTTCTGCTAAGAAGTGTGAAGCAGAAGGCCTCTCGGTCATGGGCATCGCAGAAGCAGCTGCTTGGTGCGACGTCATCATGTTCACCATGCCCGACGAACTTCAGGCTGAGACCTACAAAAAGTACGTTAAGGACAACATCAAGCCCGGTTCGGCTATTGCTTTCGCACACGGCCTGAACATCCACTTCGGCCTGATCGAAGCTCCGGCTGGCGTTGACGTGATCATGATGGCTCCTAAGGGTCCGGGCCACACTGTTCGCGGCGAATACGTCAAGGGCGGCGGCGTTCCCTGCCTCGTTGCAGTTCACCAGGATGCAACTGGCAAGGCTCTCGAAGTAGGTCTGTCCTACTGCTCGGCTATCGGTGGCGGCCGTTCGGGCATCATCGAAACCAACTTCCGTGAAGAGTGCGAAACCGACCTCTTCG
>JAYPUF010000097.1:0-8843 GCA_038133925.1 Marivivens sp.
CCGACCACGGCCCTGACCATCGACGCCCCGCTGTATGGCTTGCCGCAGCCAAAACTGTCGTGCGCAAAGTGTCCGCCGAGGTCGCTTCTGAGAATATCCGCTCAATGTCCATCGATGGCACGTCAGGCACAATGCTGGCCGTTGACGCGAGCGGTTCCGCCATCTCAAGCGGGATCATGTATAACGACACCTGCGAGGATACTGATCTTCTCGCGCAGATTACAAGCGCTTCGCCCAAGACAACAGCAGCGCGAGGTGCAACAAGCGGACTTGCTCGCGCCGCTCGGCTGAGTGCGGATTTTCGACCCTTCAAGGTGCTGCATCAAGCCGATTGGATTGCTGTCCAGTTCGGTGCTCCGATGACGACAGATGAGAATAACGCGCTCAAGACAGGCTATGATCCAGTTCGCGGAGAATGGCCGCGCTGGGTATCTGCAATTATCGACATCAGCTTACTGCCCGAAGTTGTTCCGGCGGGGCAGGTGATTGGATCGGTCAACGCAAATGACTGCGGGCTTCCCAAGACCTGTCTAATTGTTTCAGGCACGACCGACGGCTGCGCGTCTTTTCTGGCAACGGGCGCAGACCAGTCTGGGGACGGTGTTTCCGCGCTGGGCACGACGCTGACGATCAAGTTGCTATCAGACAAACCCATTTTTGCTCCAGAATATGGGATATATAGCCACAAGGTTCTTGGGCTTTGGCTTGCTGGTGGCGCCTCTAACACCGGAGGCAATGTGCTCTTGTCAGAATTCGGTGATGCGGACCTAAGTGCCCTCTCTTTGGATATTGATCCCGAAACCGACACCGGCCTTGATTATTATCCTTTGTCTAAAGTCGGTGAGCGATTTCCAATTAATGATCCGTCACTTGCACCACGGCTTGGTCCGCGACCACCTCAGGATGCAGAGCACCTAAAAGCTGTTTTTGAAGGTATCGCGAATATCGAAGCGCTTGCTTACCGGCGGCTTGCGGAGCTGGGCGCGCCTCAACTCCGTTCCGTACGCACAGTTGGAGGCGGTGCATCGAACGCGATTTGGTCGCGCATTCGCGCGCGCCGCCTTGGCGTGGAAATGCCTGCTCCGCAATCCGGAGAGGCGGCTTATGGCGCGGCCGCTCTCGCAAGGGCAGCGGTATGAAATACGCTTCGCTTGCCGAAATCGCTCCCATGTTCGATGCCTTTTTGATCGACCAATTTGGCGTGTTGCTCAATGGAGATGCAGCATATCCTTGGGCGCCGGAAGCACTCTCCAAACTCGCTGCATTTGGAAAACCTATTCTGCTTTTGTCGAACTCTGGTCGTCGAAGCGTACCAAATGCGCAGCGACTTGATCGCTTTGGGTTCGCGCCTGACAGTTACATAATGGTGCTCTCGTCAGGTGAAGCGGCCCACCGGTATTTCTCGATGCGGCTCGGTGATGAAATCCCCCGTGGGTCAAGCATTTGGGTTCACGGACGCGAGAATGACACGAGTGCCGTCGACGGGCTCGGACTTACGCTCGTCGAGGACGCAAACGAGGCAGAATTTATCATTATCGCTGGTAGCAAAGGCGATGAGTTATCGCTTGAAGACTATCGCGACATGCTGATTGGCGCGGCGGAGCGCGGCGCTCAGGCCTTTTGTATCAACCCCGATATGAAAATGTTGACCAAGGTTGGACAACGATTTGGTGCGGGCCGCATTGCGGCGCTGTATGAGGAGCTTGGCGGATCGGTGCACTGGATCGGCAAGCCGTATCCGTTGATTTACGAGATCGCCAAAGACATCCTCAAGGTGCCGAAAGGGGCGAGGGTCTTGTGTATTGGCGATAGCCCCGATCATGATGTCCAAGGTGGCCTCCGAGCAGGCTTTGAGACTGCGCTGGTTCGAACCGGACTCTATGCGGACTTATCCGATGGCGAAGTCATAGAGCGATGTCGTGCCATCGGTGCAGTGCCCGACTATATAATTCCTAGCTTTGATATGTGAGGCCAAAATGGCTTTGACGCTTTCTCTAAATACAAACCCGCTGGTTAACCGTTTTGCTGATACTGACGATCTGATCGATACCGTCGCGCAAAAGATCAGAATTCGGGACCTTCAGCTGACACATGAGTTTATCAATCCGAGTTGGCCCGCGCCGGTAATTCGCCGAATGACCCGCCAAATGCAGTCTGCCCTCGGGCGTACTGGTGTTCGCGTGACCTCTGGAATGACGGGCCCATATGGTCGTCTCAATCACTTCGGTCATCCAGATCGCGACGTGCGTCGGTATTATGTAGACTGGTTCAAAACCTTTGCCGACATCACGGCCGATCTTGGAGGCACCTCAGTCGGAACGCAGTTTGCTATTTTCACTTATGCAGACTTTGATGATCCAAAACGCCGCGAGGACCTCGTCCAGATTGCGATCGACTGTTGGGCCGAAGTTGCGGAGCATGCCAAGTCTGCTGGGCTGAAATATATCTTTTGGGAACCAATGAGCATTGGGCGCGAATTCGGGGAAACAATTACGGCTTGCCTGTCGCTTCAGGATCGCTTGACCGCTGCCAATATGGCGGTGCCTATGTGGATGATGGCAGACATCGACCATGGCGACGTCACAAGTTCAAACCCCGACGATTTCGACCCCTATGCTTGGGCGCGCGCAGTCCCAAAGGTAAGCCCAATCATTCACATCAAACAGTCGCTCATGGACAAAGGTGGGCATCGCCCTTTTACCACCGAGTTTAACGCAAAAGGTCGCATTCATCCTGCGCCCCTTCTTGAAGCCTTTGCCAAAGGCGGAGCGGTGGACAATGAAATATGCCTTGAGCTTTCATTTAAGGAACGAGAACCAAACGACCGCGAGGTGATACCTCAGATCGCAGAGAGCGTCGCGTTTTGGGCGCCACATATCGATAGCGGGGTCGATGATCTCAATATTTGAGGTGCGCTTCTTTTGATCAATCTGGGGGCAAGCGTTTCCGAAAGTGTCGTGGAAAAGTTTGATTTCGTCGCGGCTCGTCGGATAGGGCAGGGACAATTTGCACTAAATCGGTGTAGAGCATTCGTGCGGGCGCTTTTGAAGTGCGCATTTGAGTTAGGCTTTAAAGCGTTTGGGGGCAAATCGAATGATCGACATCTTTGATGGCTTGACCCATGCGTTTTGGCTGGTGGTGACTTTGGATGCGGATTTGGTCGAAATCTCACTCCGATCGCTTCAGGTCACGCTTACTGCGCTTGCGATTTCTTCGGTGATTGCGATGCCGCTTGCGGCACTGCTTGCCGTTCGGCGTTTCCGATTTCGGCGCTATGTGATTGCGGTGATGAACGCATTTATGGGTCTGCCGCCCGTTGTCGTTGGCTTGATCGTATATGTATTCCTTTCCCGTTCGGGTCCGCTTGGAGTTCTTGGGCTTTTGTTCACCCCAACAGCGATGGTGATTGCCCAGACGATCATTATTATCCCCTTGATTGCCAGCATCGCTCACCAGTCATTACGTGACCTTTGGCAGGAATATCATGACCTCCTGATTTCGATGAATGTCACCCAAACACAAAAGATCATGACGCTCATCTGGGACGCGCGCAGGGCGCTTTTGACCGCTGCGCTTGCGGGGTTCGGGCGCGGTATTGGTGAGGTCGGAGCGATCCTAATTGTGGGCGGCAATATTGATCACGCGACACGAGTTCTCACGACTGCCATTGCTCTAGAAACCGGCAAAGGTGAATTCGCGCTCGCACTCGCACTTGGTTTTGTCCTGATTGCACTCTCGATCGGGGTTAATTTGGCTTCGCATATGATGAGCCGAACAGAACGCGAGGGGAGGTGGTAATGCAGCTCTTTCCCCTCATTGTCGAAGGCGCGAGGTCCTCTCGTCAAGGCAAGGTTCTCGTTGGGCCTGTCGATCTTGTTTTGGATGGCATAGGAACAACTGTTGTGATTGGGCCGAATGGCTCTGGTAAAACGACGCTCTTGCGGCTCTTTCATGGCGCGGAAAGGTTGACGGGCGGCTCGATCCAATGGGCCTGTTCGGAAGTTGAGGCACGTCACGAGACAGCTTTTGTATTTCAGCGCCCCGTGATGCTGCGTCGCTCGGTGATCGATAACATCGCCTATCCTTTACGTATTCGCGGGATCAAAAGGCGGCATGCCTTGGAAGAGGCCAGTCACTGGGCAGAGAAGGTCGGACTGGACGATATGTTGGATCGTCAAGCCACAGTGCTCTCGGGCGGAGAACAGCAAAAATTGGCCCTTGCGCGGGCTCTGATCACCAAACCCAAACTGCTTTTTCTTGACGAGCCTTGCGCTGCACTGGACGGGCGCGCCATGCAGGAAATCGAGACGATCCTTGGTCAGGCAAAAGCCAATGGAACCGCTCTGATAATGACCACGCATGACATGGGGCAAGCGCGCCGTTTGGCAGATGATATCGTGTTCCTACTCAAGGGAAAGGTTCATGAGAGAACCGCTGCGCAGGCGTTTTTTGAAACGCCCCAAACAAGCGAGGCGCGTGCTTTCCTGCGCGGGGATATTCTTGAATAGACGATTGCCGTCAGGCCGAAACGGTTTCGGCCTTTTGCTCTAGGCACCACTTGAGGATTGCGTCGGCGTTATCGGGGAGCTCTGCAGCCAAGTCTTCGGCATAGTTGAGAAACGCCTCGAGGTTTCCTTTGTTCACAGCCGTTAAGACTGGAATCCCGCGTTCGAGCGCCTCGCCAATCAAAGGGCGAAAGCCGCGCCCGTCAGCCTCTTGTTTGCCGAACTTGTTGAAGATGAGAAAGTCTGCGCCGCTATCGAGTGCGGCCCCTACAAGGCCCACCGCGCGTTCCAGCCCGTCAGGATCAAGTCGGCATCCTTGAGACAGTGCGCCAAGGTCCTGCGAAATGCGCACGACACTCTCGCAGGACAAGATGTGAAGATCCATCTGGCATTTATAGGCAGGGTCGGTTTCAACATTCACTTGAACAGCCCCGGCAAGCACATGGCCCTGAGCGCGGAGCTTCATAGCCACATCTCGGATCAACCGATCCGTTGCACCTCTTCCGCCGCCTATGACATAACCGAGCATTGTCTGTTCCTTGAAACATGTCCAGAAAGCATACAATATGGAACGAGACCAGAAAAGAGACAGGGTGAAAGTGACGCCTGTGACATCTCCGCATTATCCTGTCCTGCCAAACCCGAATGACAGCCGACTGACGCGCCGCATTCGAGGCGTCGATCATACGGGCGTTGAAACCGAAATTTCAGTAGTCGAAGAGCGGCCTCTGACCATCTATCTCAACCGCCAAGAAATTGTGACGGCCATGACAATTGGTGACTATCCCGAGCTTCTTGCTTTGGGGTTTCTTCGCAACCAAGGAATGCTCTTGGATGACGACGAAGTAACTGCGATCGATTTTGACGAAGAGATCGAAACCGTCGTTGTTCGGACGCAACGCCAAACCTCTTACGAGGAAAAGGTTCAGAAAAAGACACGCACGAGTGGCTGTGCTGTCGGCACGGTTTTTGGTGACATGATGGAAGGTCTTGAAGGGCTGACACTTCCTCAGACCGAAGTCCGCACGAGTTGGCTTTATGCACTTGCCAAAGAAATCAACACCACTCCGTCTCTCTATCTTGAAGCAGGCGCAATTCACGGCACCGTCCTTTGTCAGCAAGACAAACCGCTCGTCTTTATGGAAGATGTTGGTCGCCACAATGCTGTCGATAAAATCTCGGGCTTTATGTTCCATCATAAGGTTTCTGCAAGTGACAAGATACTCTACACAACAGGTCGCCTGACCTCTGAGATGGTGATTAAGACGGCTTTGATGGGGATACCCGTTCTTGCGTCGCGTTCGGGCTTTACCGCTTGGGGTGTTGAGATCGCGCGGCAAGTTGGGCTCACCCTTATTGGCCGTATGCGCGGACAGCGTTTTGTCTGCCTTGCGGGCGAGGAGCGTTTGGTGCGAGACGTCGATCCCTCTGTGATCCCAGACGAAGTGCGTAAGCACGGTCGTAAAGGGTCTGACGAATGAAGGCGCTTGGGGTCATTCTGGCCGGTGGTCTTGCCACACGTATGGGCGGCGGCGATAAAGCGCTCTTGCCCTTAGGTGGAAAGCCGTTGCTCGCACATGCGATTGAACGTCTTGAGAGCCAAGTTGGAGCGATTGCCATCTCTGCAAATGGAGATACTTCGCGCTTTGCCGCCTATGGGTTGCCCGTCCTTAGCGATACTGTTGAAGGTTTCCCTGGGCCTCTTGCAGGGGTCCTCGCGGGGCTCGATTGGGCTGCCGAGCAAGGCGCAGCGTCTATCGTTACTGTCGCGAGCGACACCCCATTTTTCCCAATAGACCTTACCACGCGTCTTGAACAAGCCTCTATGGGACAGGTTCATCCCCTAGTGCTCGCTGCGACTCCACGCGGCAATGAAGAGACCCGCTCTATGACAAAAGGGCTCATTCGCCATCCGACCTTTGGACTGTGGCCCGTTGCATTGCGCGACGATCTGAGGAACGCGCTGAACGGAGGGCTGAAAAAAGTTGTACTTTGGACCGAAAAGCACCAAGGGCGCGAAGCGGTATTCGAGGGCGACATCAACGATCCCTTTTTCAACGTGAATACACCAGAAGACCTCGACGAGGCCGAAAGCAGACTATGAAGATTTATGGCGTCACAGGTTGGAAAAACGCAGGCAAGACGACCCTGATGGAGCGGCTCGTTGAAGAGTTTGTTATTCGTGGTCTGCGTGTTTCGACTGTGAAACACGCACATCACGAGACTGATGTCGACCAAGCTGGCCGCGACAGCTTTCGGCACCGCACGGCAGGCGCGAGCGAGGTGATGCTTTCCTCGCCCAAGCGCTGGGCGTTGATGCGCGAATTGCGCGATGAACCCGAGCCGACGCTTTCCGAGCTGTTGGCGCGGATGAGCCCTGTCGATCTCATCTTGATCGAAGGCTACAAGAACGAGCCGCATCCGAAGATCGAGGCCTATCGAACTGAGACCATGAAGCCCCCGCTGGCTGAAAAAAATGACACGATCCGCGCGATTGCTTCTGACAGTCCGCTCGAAACAAAACTTGCTCTCTTGGACCTTAACAACACGGCTCAAATCGCGGATTTCATCGCCAAGGAGCTGGGTCTTTGAGCATTGGGCCAATCATAGCTTGCACGCCAAACCATAAGGGCGGTCTTTGGCTTGCTGTTGAAGGCGGAGGGGTTCGAACGCTTGGCGCTGAAGATCAGCTCCCCCAAGGATGCTATTTTTCGACGCTAGATTTGCATGTTGCGGCGACCCGATTGCCACAAGATGTGCTGGCTCTTGATGTTGAGGCGATGCACGGCGAGCCAGAACGTTCTCGTGCTGAATTGATTATGACTGCGTTAGTCGCCCTGAAAAAGCGTGGCGCATTTGATGATTTTGTCGCGGCTGCAAAGGACTTTGGACCCGAGCAAGAGCTTACGCTGCGTAGAGCGCTGCCTGCACTGAGTACACCGCCGCGTTTGCGCAACGATTGTTTTGCAATGCCTCAAGGGGTGGATTGGATACCCGTCGACGTAGCCCTGTCGCGGCTCAAGTCGATCCTCGTGCCTTTGATGGGAAATGAGGTTGAGAGGACCAACAACGCATTGGGGCGTGTGCTCGGCGCTGACGTTTACGCACGGCGTTCTAATCCGCCCCGACCGAACTCTGCTGTTGACGGTTATGGGTTTGCCGTTGGCGCAACCTCTGAAGGGCTCCAGAGGCTCCCTCTTGTCGATGGTCGAGCCGCCGCTGGCCAGCCTTTTAATGGTTCGGTCCCCAAAGGGGCCGCAGTCCGCGTGCTGACAGGCGCAATCCTTCCCGATGGGGTGGATACAGTTGTTCTGGAAGAAGACACCGCACTTGATGGCGCCGCAGTTGTTTTTGATGGCCCTATCAAGCCCTTTGCCAACACGCGCAAAGCCGGCGAGGACGTTATGGAAGGCGAACTTGCCTTGGCCAAGGGCGCTACGCTTCGCGCGCCTGACCTCGCGCTCTTGTCTGCTCTTGGTGTTCCCGAAGTTCAGGTCTATCGCAAACTTCGCGTAGGGGTGCTCTCGACAGGTGATGAAATTATTTCGGATCCTAGTTCGGATGCGCTACCCCATCAGATTTACGACGCTAACCGACCAATGCTTCTTTCGCTCTTCACTGGGTGGGGATGCGAGGCGGTCGATCTTGGCCACGCTAAGGATGATCTCGAGCTGATCCGACAGCGACTTGATGAAGGCTCAAAACGGACAGATGTCATTTTCACATCGGGTGGCGCGTCGGCTGGGGACGAAGATCACGTTTCGGCTCTCTTGCGACAGAGCGGATCGCTATCCTCTTGGCGAATAGCACTAAAGCCGGGCCGACCGCTGGCGCTTGCTGTTTGGAATGGTGCGCCGGTATTTGGGCTTCCTGGTAATCCGGTTGCGGCCCTTGTTTGCGCATTGGTCTTCGGTTGGCCTGCGCTTTCATTGATGGCCGGTCGGGGATGGAAAACTCCGCAAGGTTTCCAAGTGCCCGCGGCCTTTACCAAGCGCAAAAAAGCGGGTCGTCGGGAATTCCTTCGGGCAAGGATCAATGCAGAAGGACAGGCAGAAGTCTTTAAATCCGAAGGCTCTGGCCGGATTAGTGGCCTATCGTGGGCAACAGGCCTTGTTGAATTGCCAGATGAAGCCGTGGACGTGGAGGCAGGCACCATTGTCCGCTTTATTCCATATTCGGAGTTTGGCGTTTAATCCTTATGCTTCAGGTAATAGACCTGTGCGTCACCTTCGTCAGCAGTCGCTAAAAGCTCGTGACCCGACTCTTGGCAGAAGAATGGCACATCGATAATCGCCGCCGGATCTGTCGCAATCATTCGAAGCACTTCACCCGCCTTCA
>JAYPUF010000098.1:0-3554 GCA_038133925.1 Marivivens sp.
TCTTCCAACGGCGCAACGCGAAACGATATGACAGCGCGTCCCAAAGACCGAACCCTCTCCGCTTCATTCCTTGCCCGCCGCTCCGAAGTTCATTGTTTCCAAATTGCACCCGCTTAGGCGGTATCTTGATGATTATTTACAAGAAAGGAAACAGTTAAGGATTAATATTTTGATCCGCTCGAGCGGTCAGCCACTAATTCCCTGAGCCATTGAGGACAAAATGGAGTAGCCACGGTCAGCAGAAACAGGATTGAGGTAAGAGCTGCGCAGCCGAATAGTAACAAGCCTCCCTCCCTTATCAACAAAGACACGCCACTCGCTATCTTGAATGCCGTTCACCCGAAATTCGCCGCCGTCAGCAAAATGCACTCCGACCATTCCGTCTTTCCCCCAAACTTCATCAGGTGTAGCCCCCATGAGGTTTGCGCCGCCACCGCTCCTGAGAAAGGTGACGAGGTCGTCTTCCTGATCGTCGACGATTGCACTTCCAACTTCACCGACTTGGATGGTTGCGATCCCAGCAGGATTCTTACGAGAAACGTCAGCAATGACCGAACCGCAACCAGCAAGCACAGCAAAACCCTTGGCGGGTTCACTCGCCTCCATGACGACACAGTAACCAGCGGGCGCATTCACGGTCACTCCTCCATCGAACATCGCAAGGGACTGTACGGGTTTTGGCCCGCCAAACTGAACACAGGCAGAAAGTGCTATAAATCCTACAAGCACAATGACACGAACTACATCTTGAAGACCGATCATTTCTTTCCTCATCCCAACTTGTTTTGGGGGATATTCGGTGCAACTTCGTGGTGCAACCCTGCTTTCGTTTTATGTTATGAAGCTCGGGTTGATTGCATTTCTTTGAGCTGCGGCTTATTTCGGTTCACATAACGTCAGAGGCATCGGCATGAACTGGATTACGAACTACGTCCGCCCCAAGATTAATTCACTTTTTTCGCGCCGCGAGGTGCCGGAAAATCTTTGGACGAAATGTTCCGAGTGCGGGACGATGCTCTTTCACCGTGAGCTGAGCGAAAACCTCAATGTTTGCACCAATTGCGGACATCACATGGCCATCACCCCACGCGCCCGTTTCGAGGCTCTTTTTGATGGCGGTGTTTTCGTCGAAATCGACGTTCCCGAGCCAATTGAAGACCCGCTCAAGTTCCGTGATCAAAAGAAATACACGGATCGTCACCGAGCCTCGCAAAAAGCAACAGGTGAAAATGAAGCGATGCTGGTTGCCGAAGGCGAGATTGACCGCACACCGATCATTGCAGCGGCTCAGGACTTCTCGTTCATGGGCGGCTCGATGTCGATGTATGTCGGCAATGCCATCATCGCGGCGGCTGAACGCGCCGTCGCAACAAAGCGTCCTCTTGTTCTCTTCTCCGCCGCTGGTGGCGCACGCATGCAAGAGGGCATCCTTTCGCTTATGCAGATGCCTCGCACCACTATTGCGGTGGACATGCTCAAAGAAGCAGGCCTTCCTTATATCGTCGTTCTCACCCACCCGACCACGGGCGGTGTTACCGCATCTTATGCAATGCTCGGCGACGTTCAAATTGCAGAACCAAATGCGCTGATCTGTTTCGCCGGTCCGCGCGTGATCGAACAAACTATCCGCGAAAAACTACCCGAAGGCTTCCAACGTGCCGAATATCTTCTCGATCACGGCATGCTTGACCGAGTGACTCCCAGAGGCCAACTCAAAGATGAACTTGTCACCATCCTTCGCATGATGCTTGGCCTTGAAACCGCAGTTAGAGGTGACCTACCAGCGCCCGCGCTGATTCCGGCCAAGGAAGACAAAGTCCCCGCTGCGGATGCCAAAGCCAAAAAAGAGGCTCCAAAGAAGTGACGAACGCCAAGGGGTCCGACGAAATTCTTGCTCGGATGATGTCGATGCACCCCAAGGTGATCGACCTCACGCTTGATCGCATGCTTGGGATTCTGCCGGCGCTTGGCAACCCACAAACCAGCCTTCCGCCAATCATCCATTTAGCAGGAACAAACGGCAAAGGTTCAACCCAAGCCATGATCCGCGCCGGTCTTGAGGCGGCTGGGAGAAAGGTTCACGCATATACTTCGCCGCACCTTGCACGCTTTCACGAGCGCATTCGCCTTGCCGGTGAGCTAATCACCGAAGAGCACCTCACCGAAATTCTCGACGAATGCGAGCGTTCGAATGATGGCGCAAATATCACCTACTTTGAAATCACGACGGCCGCTGCACTTTTGGCGTTCAGCCGCACCGAAGCGGACTACACCCTGTTGGAGGTTGGCCTAGGCGGTGAATTCGACGCAACAAACGTGTTTGAAAAGCCCGCGCTGACGATCATCACGCCCGTATCTATCGACCATCAACAGTATCTAGGCGAGACACTCGAAGAAATTGCTGCTGCAAAGGCTGGCATCATTAAGCGAGGCGTACCATGTGTGGTTGGCCCTCAGCTCGAGGGCGCGATGGACGTGATCGAGGCAAAGGCCGCGCGTCTCGGCGCGCCGCTGATCGCCTTCGGCCAGCACTGGCACGTTGCAGAGGAGCGTGGCCGTCTGGTCTATCAAGACGAAAGTGGACTACTCGATCTGCCACTTCCGAACCTTCCAGGTCCACATCAGATTCAGAACGCGGGGGCTGCACTTGCTGCACTTCGCCATCTCGGTATTGGCGAAACTGCTTGTGAAGCTGCCATTACCAAAGCGGAATGGCCTGCGCGCATGCAGCGACTCAAACATGGACCGTTGGTTGAAGCTGCTGGTCGCGCCGAGCTTTGGCTCGACGGTGGCCACAACGCGGCAGGCGGCGAAGCAATTGCCGCAACTCTTGCAAGGATGCCCGAAAAGCCGACGCATATGATTTGCGGAATGCTAAAAACCAAGGACATCGCAGGCTATTTGCGGCCCCTCTCAAAAGTCACTCAGAGCCTCCATGCAGTTTCGATCCCTGGGGAAATTAATACCTTGCCTGCGGAAGAAACGTGCAAAGCAGCGCTTGGAGTTGGGATGAACGCCGCGACCTCGCAGAGCGTGCTCGAAGCAATCCAAGACATAACCGCAAAGGACGCGAACTCGCGTATCTTGATTTGCGGCTCGCTCTATCTTGCTGGCGGCGTACTGCGTGAGAACAGCTGAGGCTTTTGGCGTCGAGACCTTTGATACGAAAGAGACAGGTCGATTCGTAGAAATGCGAATCAAAGACACTTGACCGCGAATCACCCCTTTCCGTATGGTCGAAAGAAGATTTCCGGTGGCAAATCAGCACCGACACGTTTTTGGCAGGGCGGCGGGGCGAGCGAAAAATAATATAGGCTCGCCTCACTGTCATTTCCCTCATCACAGCAGATTGGGAAATTGACTTACTGATTCGTTCCATACTACAACTTGTGCAAGAAAACCAAAGCACCGCTGCTGCCAGACGGTATTTCAATATGTGGTGCAATTTGCTTGGGGGAGCAGATAATGGTGCGTTTTGGCGCGTTGATCGCGGCCATTGTAGCTTTGGCATTTGCTTCTGCTGCATCGGCCCAAACGGTAAAAATTACAGAAGA
>JAYPUF010000098.1:3654-6764 GCA_038133925.1 Marivivens sp.
TAGCTTTGGCATTTGCTTCTGCTGCATCGGCCCAAACGGTAAAAATTACAGAAGATATAGCCAGCGTTAGCTTTTCGCTGAATGGTCAGACGTTCACGATAGATCGCAATCAGGATCCGGAAGCGACGCTCGACGCAGAGTTCACAAAGACGTCACGTGCTTGCCCGCCATTTTGCATACAACCAATTTCCGCCGCAGATGGTGTCGAAACGTTTGGAGAGCTCGAAATCCTCAGCTTTCTCGAAAACGAGGTCTCTGTAGGAACTGGATTGCTCGTCGATGCCCGACTGCCCGAATTTTATGTTAAAGGCACTATTCCCGGCGCGCTGAATATCCCGTTCTCCGCACTGTCTGCAGATAACCCCTATCTGACAGACATCCTAAAGGCGCTTGGTGCAAAAGATGCTGGCGGTTCTTTAGATTTTACCGGCGCATATACACTTGCACTTTTCTGCAATGGCCCATGGTGCGGCCAGTCTCCCAAAGCGATTTCAGAGCTAATAGACGCGGGTTATCCCGCAGATCGCATAAAATATTACCGCGGCGGCATGCAAAATTGGCTCGCCTTGGGGCTCTCGACAATTGTTCCTAACCAATAACGCGAGGGATATTTCATGATCCGTTTAGTTCTAGGCTTTGTTTCCCTCGCCATCGTCGTTTGTGGCTTCATCATCTTTTATCCATTCGGCTCTGAAGATACCCCGATCCAAGCTCAGGTGACGCGTGCCGAAACAGATGCGACCATCACCTCGTTGGTTCAAGCATCCAACCCTGCAGCCATGGCAATTGCTGCTGCGCCCGTGCCGATGGGTAACAGTGCGGCGTCCAAGATCCTCGCAGCAACTGGCAGCGCGGCACAGCCCGAACCAAAGATCAAAACTGATAACACGACTTTGGCAGAAACCTCAGCAGCAGTTCTCGCTGCACTTGGCGTTCAAAACACAGAGACAACCAAGTCAGACGGGGGCGAATTCCAAGATGTCACCGCATCGATCCTTGCCGGGATCAATGGGGCAACCGGACGACCGCAACAAACAGCGACACCTGCAACGGGGCTTCAGTCTCTCGTAGCTCAAGCGCTCAAAGAAGGTCAGTCGGACGCCTATATCGACGCGCTACTAAATGAAGCTGCGGCCTCGGGTGAAGTAGCAGTACCTGCGATGCTCGTCACTTCGGATGGCAAGGTGGACACGGCGACCCTGCTCGCCTCAATCGTTGCGGACGCTCAGACTTATGCGGGCGGTGCAGCTCCTACGGTTCCAAATGTTCCTATTGGAGATGGCACAGGCGTCGAGGTTCGTGTGGTACAGACCGCGAATGAAACAAAACAATACCGGTTCTATACCGTTGGTGCAGGCGACAGTCTTGGCTCGATAGCAATCAAGTTTTACGGATCGGTGGCGCACTTCCCGCGCATTTTCGAAGCAAACCGCCAAATCCTTTCGAGTCCAGACCGAATCCAAACAGGTCAGCGGCTCATAATTCCGGATGTTTCCTAAAGAAAAGGCGACCAACGGGTCGCCTTTTTTATTCCACTCGGCCCCACTCCGCGCCCTGCATTTCACGAAGTCGGCTAGCAGTGCGCTCGAACTCAAAGGCACCTTCGCCTTCAACATAGAGCCGCTCGGGCTCGTCAGCGGCTGAACAAATAAGCCTGACCTTACCTTCGTAGAGTGCATCGATTAGCGTCACAAATCGCTTTGCCTCATTAAAGTTGTGGCGGCTCAATCGCGGCACTTCTTCAAGGATCAGAACCCGCACCGCCTCTGCTATCGCGATGTAATCGGCTGGACCAAGCATTTTGCCGCACAGATCGAAAAATGTCGCCCGCGCGACGCCGTTGTAGAAGCCCGGAAGCTCGACGTCTCGAGCCTTGATGCGCAGGACCAAAGGTTTAGCTTTTCCTTGAGTGAAATCCGCCCAAATTGCATTAATCGCTGCGCGGGCCTCATCAGAGTTTGGTGAAAAATAGGTCTTCTCACCTGCCAAGCGTCCTTGACGGTGATCCGTTCGACTGACGAGTTCACGCACTTCGAGCTTTTCCTTGATTAGCTCGATAAAGGGCAAGAACAAGTTACGATTCAAACCGTACTTGTAGAGATCATCCGGCACGCGGTTTGAGGTCGTGACAACAGTAACGCCAGCCTCGAAGAGCTTTTCGAAAAGGCGACCAACAATCATTGCATCCGTGATGTCGGTAATTTGCATCTCGTCAAACGCTAGGAAACGAACACGGGAAGCCAGATCATCCGCCACGGGCTTAATCGCGTCATCTACACCGCGTTTGCGGGCAAGGTTCATTTCTGAGTGAACCCACTGCATAAATGCGTGAAAGTGGCTACGTTCTTTTGGCACTTCGACAAGCGAGTAGAGCAGATCCATCAACATAGATTTGCCGCGACCCACGCCGCCCCAAAGGTAAAGGCCCTTAGCAGGCTCGGGCTTTTTACGGAACAACCCACGTTTAACCGGACGTGAAAGTTCCTCGCGGACGCGCTCAAGATCATCAAGAACTGAAAGCTGCGCAGGATCAGATTTGATCGAGCCCTCGGCCACCGCCGAAAAATATGCGTCCTGAATCGTCATAGTCCCGAGATACTCAACCTAGTTCGCACCAAAAGATCACTCGCGATGGTAAGGTGACCCAGAAAGAATTGAAGCCGCACGGTATAACTGTTCGCTCAGCATGACCCGTACCAACATGTGCGGCCATACCATTTTACCAAAAGATAGCGCCGCATCTGCTTTTGCACGAAATGCAGGATCTATGCCATCCGCTCCGCCAATTACAAAAGCCAAATCTTGGCGGCCTTGATCCCGCCATCCGCCAAGCTGCTCTGAAAATGCAGGGGAAGTCATCAGTTTGCCGCGTTCATCCATTATACAAATGAGAGCGCCATTTGGGATAGCGCGCTCAATCAGCGACGCTTCTGCGGGCATGCCGCCGCCTTTTTTGTCCTCAACCTCAATGACATTTGCGGGCCCAAGCGCAAGAGCGCGGCCCGTTCGGTCAAATCTGGTTAGATAATCATTAATAAGGTCCAGCTCTGGGCCGGCCCGAAGGCGGCCCACAGCGACAATATGAACGCGCATCAGCCCGCGGTCTGCGC
>JAYPUF010000098.1:6864-8781 GCA_038133925.1 Marivivens sp.
GCCCGAAGGCGGCCCACAGCGACAATATGAACGCGCATCAGCCCGCGGTCTGCGCTCCGGACGGGAGCCACATTTTTTCAAGCTGGTAGAATTCACGAACCTCGGGGCGGAAGACATGAACAATTACGTCACCAGCATCGATCAGCACCCAATCACCGATTTCGGCGCCTTCGACTTTACACAGAATGCCAAACTCTGCCTTGAGCTTTTCGGCAAGCTTCTGCGAAATCGACGCCACTTGGCGGGTCGAACGACCCGAAGCAATCACCATGTGATCCGCAATCGAGGTCTTACCGCGCAGATCAATCTGCACGATGTCTTCAGCTTTATCATCATCAAGAGATGCGAGAACAGAAGCGAGCGTATCGTCGCTTGTTGCTGTCATTGCCTTAGCCGTCATTTACGGCCTCGCAGTTGCGGCGCGTACCGCATAATATTCGAGAGACAGGTCATTGTCCTCCGGAGTTGCGCGTCGCCTCAATTCCCCGACGCTGGGACTAACTTTAAGGTATCAGCGAAAGCAGGCGTTTTCAACAAAACGCGTCCTTTCACTGAAGCAGGGCGGCATTTGGCGTAGTTTTCACCAAAGCTCAACAGCTAAACGACACAAACCTTGCGTCGTTGAGTAATATAACCCGCCAAAAAGTTGATGGCTGGGCTCAATGGCGTGGCGTGGTCGTTGGAGTGGATTGCAAAATTTGCGGCCCATTCCCCTAAAAACAAGGCAAATTTCACCGTTACTCCGCTTGTCACGCATTTTGTGTAACAGCGAGCCTTTTTGCCATGTTGGCCTTGTTCTTCTTGTTGCCCCTGATTGCACTGGCCGGACTCGTATCCGGTCAGAGTTCTGAGGATTCCGAGCAGGACGACTCGGTAGACACGAATAACTCTGACGACAATTCGACAGTTAGCGCCGAAAACGACCTCTTGAGGGCTGCTGCCAGCGAGCGCTTTTGGGGGACGGACGAGGGTGAGGAAATCACTGGAAATGACAGTGACGACATCATCGGAGGCATGGGCGGAGATGACCTGATCGACAGCGGTGCGGGCGAAGACCTTGTCTATGGCGGCAACGGAAATGATGTCATTCGTGGCGGAGCGGATGACGACCGCCTTCTTGGCGGAGACGGTGACGACCAGCTGTTCGGCGGTCTTGGCGAAGACATGCTATACGGTGGCCGCGGAACCGACACGCTTTTTGGTGATATAGGTGACGACGTCCTTTCTGGTGATGCGGATGATCTTCTCTATGGCGAAGACGGATGTGACGTACTGCGTTTCAACCAAGGAGGCACGGGCGGTGTTGCTTATGGCGGCGCAGGAGACGATGTGCTTTTCGCAGCCGGAGGCGGTGTCATCCTCTCTGGTGGTGCCGGCATGGATATCTTTTGGTCCGCTTCGCAAGATAGCCCAACCTCTCCGACGGGTGACCTGAATGACGTGATCGTTTCGGACTACAATCCGCGAGAGGACATCCTTGTGCTCCAGCTCACGAATGGTCCCGAGGATGATCCAGCTGACCTAGATCGGATTACTCCAGACATGTTCAGCTTTACGGTAACAAACGTAAGCACCGAGCTCGGAATGGCGGCGCGTGTCGACCTATATCTTAGCGATGGTGGGCTCAATCTTTCGAGCGTGACCAAGGGCGGAAGCCTTACTCTGGTCGGAATCGATGCTTCACAAGTCAACACCAATGAAATCTACGTAGTGATCCGCGACGAACACGCTGCCCTTGAAGCACAAGTCACTGCTCCGATAATACGCGCGGCTTGCGCCTGACCCTTGCGAGACTCAGGCGCAGGGTGTATCTGCCCCCTATGAATATGGTATTCGACATGGCCGATCGGTCGCGCCTACCTTGGAGGTTCTTCGGCGCAACCCACACCATTCTCGCCCGACTTTGATCGCGGCGTG
>JAYPUF010000099.1:0-8773 GCA_038133925.1 Marivivens sp.
GCGTTTCGTCAAAACCGAGATTGGAAAAATCGGCGTGATCGCGCCGTTATTTCACCTGTAATTTCACTTGCGCAAAAGCGATTTGTTTGCTGCCCACTCGGCCTGCCAGCGCTGAACGGCAGTAACGAGCCCCGCAACGATCGGCGCACGTCCAAGTGCGGTTGAAAGCCTCTCACGGTCATTGGTATCGGAGACGAACCCAACTTCGACGAGGACAGATGGAAAATCGGCGGCATTGAGCACCGCTAGTTCCGCAGTCCGATTTGGCCGCGAATGAAGCGGCACGCCCGCTTCATCCATTGCAAGAATTATCTCGTTTGCGAGGCTCAGGCTTTGCGGCTCTGTTTCCAAACGCACCAAATCCATGAGCGCCGTTGCAATGCGGTCATCCTGCCCCGCCAGATCGACACCTGCCAAAAGATCGCCCCGCTCGTGGCGTTCGGCCATACGCTGCGAGGCCTCATCCGCCGCGGTTTTACTCAACGTATAGACAGATGCGCCACTCGCTCCCCCCTCTTCGAGAGCGTCGGCGTGCAGCGAAATGAAAAGGTCAGCGCCAGCTGCACGGGCGATGGTCATCCGCTCTTCGAGTGGAACAAATAAATCGCCCGAGCGGGTGAGTACCGCCTGAAATCCATCAATCCTCTCAAAGGTTTGCGCAACCTCCTGAGCGAGAGAGAGCATTAGATCAGCTTCACGAGTAGAGCCACGCTCTGCTCCTGGGTCAATACCACCGTGCCCCGGATCTATGACAACAACCGTCTCGCCAAAGTCGAGTTTGGGCGCTGGGGCGAGCGTCGGATCTGCTGCCAAAAGCTCCCAATTGGGATCGAGTGGCGCACCGCTTTGCGCGGCATAGGTGTCGGCATCCACTTGGACCAACTTTAGGCCAAGCTCAGCTGTTCCGTCCACCTCAGACACACTCATCCCTGCAAGCTTTACGGAAAGTGGCTCCGCTAAATCAGCAACCATACGAGACCAACCCGGCCGCAATGTGCCGAAACGAACGTCCAGAACCTTATCGCTCTGGAGTAGCGCATCGACACTCACGCCGCGCCAGTCCACTTCGCGAAAGTCGACAACCAGCCGCATCGGCTCGGTGAGTGTGAAAACGCGGTAAGGCACTGGTTGGGAAAGAAAAAGCTGGACAGAAACGCCTTTGCCCTCATCAGCAATCCGACTTGCTGCGACGTCAAGCCGTGCAAGGGCCGAAAAGTCTTGAGCCGACAGAGATGATGCCGCGACGATAAGGGCGAAAACGAGTGACTTCATTAGTGCCTCTCCGCCATGTACTTTTGCAGACGCACGAGCCCCTCAGCAATATCTGCCGTTCCGCGCGCATATGAAAAGCGCAGCCAGTGACCACCATTCACCGGATCAAAGTCTAACCCAGGGGTCACAGCAACACCTGCGTTTTCAAGGATTTCAGCCGCAAACGCGAGGCTGTCGTTCGTAAATTCGCTGACGTCGGCATAGACATAGAATGCACCATCAGGCGGCGCGATGCGGGTAAACCCAGCCTTGGGTAAACCTTCGAGCATCAGCTTGCGGTTCTCGCGGTAAACTTCGAGGTTTGTCTTTAGCTCGGGATCACAATCCATCGAATAGAGAGCCAAGAGCTGCGAGGCATGGCTTGAACAAATGAATTGGTTTTGGGCGATCCGCTCGACACGGCGCACGTGCTCTTCGGGGACCACCATCCAACCGACACGCCAGCCGGTCATCGAGAAATACTTGGAGAAAGAGTTGATTACATAGACTTCGTCCGTGACTTCAAGAGCGCTCACAGGACGGGTTTCATAATCAATGCCATGGTAGATTTCATCCGAGACAAGTGCAGTGTTCCGCTCTGTGCATGCTCCAGCCAGTGCGGAAAGCTCGTCCGTCCCAAGCATAGTGCCTGTGGGGTTTGCGGGTGACGCGACGATCAGACCTTGCAAGTCATATCTAGCGACATCTTCAGGCACAGGCTGAAACCTCGCCTCGAGCGTCGTGGGCATCGCAACTGCATTAAGGTCAAATGACGATAGGATTTGCCGATAGGACGGGTAGCACGGCGCGCCAAGCCCAACGCGGTCACCGGTATCAAAGAGCGACGTAAATCCAAGGATGAAACCACCGGAAGCACCAGAGGTGACAATGACTCGCGCCGGATCGAGGTCTACGTTGTACCACTCGCCATAGTGCCGTGCGATGCGGGCCCGAAGTTCAGGCAAGCCAAGAGCAACCGTATAGCCCAACGGACCCTTGGCCATGTCTGCCGCCAATCGATCCAGAGCCTCCTTTGGTGCGCCCGTTCCGGGCTGGCCGACTTCCATATGGATAATGTGGCGTCCTGTGGCCTCAGCTTTGCGTGCCGCTTCCATCACATCCATCACAATAAAGGGATCAACCTCACCGCGCCTTGAGTTCCGCATCGCCTGTCCTTTAGGTTTTCCTCGTGTTTGCCTTGTTCTGAACCGCTTCGTCAATGCACCTTTACGTATGCTGCCCCTTGCTCTTGCCACGCGTATGTGGTGACCTCTCCCGACTAATCACGGAGTCCTTATGTTAAAGCCCCTCGCCTTCGCCGCTTCTCTTGCGTTTGCAACCCCGCTCGCCGCTCTTGACCTTTCGTCACTCAGCGATGATGAGCGCGCCGCATTCCGTGCAGAAGTTCGCGCTTACCTTTTGGAAAACCCCGAAGTGCTGATGGAGGCAATCGGTGTACTTGAGCAACGGCAGGCAGAGCTGGCCGCAGCGGGAGATCAACAGCTGCTCTCTGATAATGCCGAAGCATTGTTCAATGATGGCTTCTCTTATGTGGGCGGCAACCCCGAAGGCGACATCACGATCGTAGAGTTCATGGACTATCGTTGCGGCTATTGCAAAAAAGCATTCCCCGAGGTCGAAGAGCTTTTGAAAGCTGATGGCAACATTCGCTTTATCGTCAAAGAATATCCAATCCTCGGCGATCAATCCGTTCTCGCTGCGCGCTTTGCGATCGCTGTAAAGAACCTTCACGGCGGCGAGGTCTATAAGGAACTTCATGACACGCTCATGACGATGAAGACCGACATCACGCCTGAGGCACTTGTGCGCTTGGCCGAGTCTTTTGCACTCGATGCAAACGAGATTGTCGCAAAGATGGACACCGACGAAGTGAACCGCGAAATCCGCGAAACCGCGCTTCTTGGTCAGCGCATGCAAGTCACCGGCACGCCGACCTTCATTATCGAAGACGAGCTCTTGCGCGGCTACGTACCGCTAGCTGCGATGGAAGAGATTGTCGCCAAGGTCCGTAACGACGGATAAGAAAAGGGGGCTAAGCCCCCTTTTTACTTCGGTTTATTCCGATTGGGCCGCTTCGATTTCAGCGGCCTTTTTCTCGACCTGTTCGACGATGTGATCCACCATTTTGGCGTTGTCGAGCTTGTGGCTTTGCTTGCCCGCCAAATAGACCATCCCCGATCCGGCTCCGCCCCCCGTAAAGCCAACATCCGTCATCAGCGCTTCACCCGGTCCATTTACCACGCATCCGATGATCGACAGGCTCATGGGCGTTTTGATATGGGCCAGGCGCTGCTCAAGGGCTTCGACCGTTTTGATAACGTCAAAACCCTGACGTGCGCAGGATGGGCAAGAAATGATGTTAACACCGCGATGTCTTAGACCAAGAGATTTGAGGATTTCATAGCCAACCTTAACCTCTTCCACCGGATCGGCAGAGAGGCTCACGCGGATGGTGTCGCCAATACCCGACCAAAGAAGGTTGCCCAAACCAATCGCCGATTTGATCGTACCGGACATCAATCCGCCAGCTTCGGTAATCCCAAGGTGAATGGGCGCATCCGTCGCATCAGCGAGCGCTTGATAGGCCGCTGCCGCAAGGAAGACGTCCGATGCCTTTACCGAGATTTTGAACTCGTGGAAGTCATTGTCCTGAAGAATACGAATATGCTCTAGACCGCTTTCAACCATCGCCTCTGGGCAAGGCTCGCCATATTTTTCGAGCAGATGCTTTTCAAGGGAACCGGCATTCACACCAATGCGGATCGAGCAGTTATGATCACGCGCAGCCTTGATCACTTCGCGCACGCGGGTTTCATCACCGATATTACCAGGATTGATCCGAAGACAAGCTGCGCCGGCCTCGGCAGCTTCGATGCCGCGTTTATAATGGAAATGGATATCCGCAACGATTGGAACTGGGCTTTCAGCGACAATCTCTTTCAGCGCACGGCTCGAAGCCTCGTCGGGGACCGAAACGCGGACAATATCTGCGCCTGCTTCAGCGGCGGCCAAGATCTGCGCAATTGTGCCTTTGACGTCCGTTGTAAGCGTATTGGTCATCGTCTGGACCGAAATTGGTGCATCGCCGCCCACGGGTACGTTCCCGACCATGATCTGGCGCGACTTGCGGCGCTCGATATTGCGCCAAGGACGAACGGGATTATGCGACATTGCACACCTCTTTGGTCATTTCCTGCCCCTACCTAAGGCCCCTACTCCAAAACGGCAACGGCCCGCGCATCACGAAATGCACGGGCCGCTAAATTGAAACAACAAGAGGCTTATTGTGTGGTGTCGGCCTGCGCAACATTTACGACCTTAGCAAGATCATTGTCAGCGCTTAGATCAGCAACGGAATAAGTCTGAGTGAGGTTATCCACCGAGAGCCGCAGGTTGGACGTCACTGTGCCTGTTTCGCCAGCTGGACCATAAAGGTTTCCGTTCACCGCAAAGTAGACCGCACCAGATTCGCCAACGCGGAGCGTCGGTGACTCTTCGAGCATAGGGACAGCGTAGGTGTCACCAGCGTTCATGATCCCTTCGAAAAGGACAGAGCCGTCAGCGCTGCGCACGCGCACCCAAGCAGGACGAACGGCAACCATTTGCAGTCCTGGGATAGCGGTTTCAAGAACTTGAACTTCGGACTGAGAGGCGACGCTGTCGGCAACAGATTGAGCGACAAGATCGGCCACTTCGTATGCACTTTCCACATCAGCGGTCGGCGCAAGCGAGCCAACAGAAGCCGGATTAAGCGTCGAAATCGGCGCATCACGAGCCACCATCACAGGCACATCAAGGGCCTGCGGACGATAAAGACGGTCAAGCTCTTCCGTGCTCGGCGCTTGGAAGGTCGCAACTTGAGTTGCCGAGGTATCGTTTTGCGTCGAGGATACACCAGCGAGCGGATCAACGTCAGACACAACGATTGGGGCGTTTTCAACAGGCGCAAACTGAACGCGCTGCACTTCTTGAAGTACGGTCCAACCACCATAGCCAAGGCCACAGATCAAAGCGACCAGCACCATGACTGAACCTACTGCGCCAGGTTCGATGCGCGACAAGAAAGCCTCGCTCGCGGGGATGAACGGTGTTTGGGAGGCCGAGAAAATATCGCGGGGCGCTTTTGGGTCTACAGCCGCAACTTGTGCGGGACGGCGCGAAGATGCCGCCGCTGACATACCGTGTGCCGTCGCAAATCCACTTTCTTTGCAGAATTGGTCGAACGCCTTGTCTGGATCCATATTCAGATAGCGCGCATAGGACCGCACGTAACCTGCAATAAAGCCCGGTGTATCGAACGCATCGGGATCAGCATTCTCAATCGCAGCGATGTAAGACGCTTTAATCTTCAATTCGCGCTGAACATCTAACAGGGATTTGCCCAATGTCGCACGTTCACCGCGCATGGCGTCGCCAAGCTTCATGTCAAAGGAGTCAAAACCTTTGACCTCTGGTTCATCTAGCGTTTTTGCGCGCCTGAAGCTTTTGCCAATCATTAGGCCGTCCCACTGCCCGATTTCATTAGCGCTGTAGCTCGATTCGCCCCGACTCAGCGCCTAGTTGACGCCTAGCATACACCAAAAAGATGTGCACTCGCAGAAAATTGTTATCCGGCCATTTCGGCACGATTCAGCGCACAATGGGACCAGAGAGCGTCCATAGCATGTACCAGTTTGTCGATTTCAGGGGCACCATGCACAGGGGATGGTGTGAAACGCAAACGTTCGGTTCCACGCGGAACTGTCGGGAAATTGATCGGCTGGACGTAAATACCAAACTGCGACAAGAGCATGTCAGACAACTTTTTGGTGTGCACGGGATCACCTACAATCACCGGCACAATGTGCGAGCCGTGATCAATAATCGGCAGACCCAGCCCTTTGAGACGGAGCTTAAGCACACGAGCGCGCTCTTGATGCAGATCGCGAAGCGCTTGATCCTTCTTAAGATGGGCAACCGAAGCCGCCGCCCCTGCTGCAACAACAGGCGGAAGCGAGGTCGTAAAGATAAAGCCTGGCGCATAAGAACGGATCGCGTCGCACATGCGTGCTGAGGCCGCGATATAGCCGCCATGAACGCCAAACGCCTTGCCAAGCGTGCCGTTGATGATGTCGATGCGGTCCAAAAGACCATCACGTTCAGCAACGCCGCCGCCGCGCGGACCGTACATACCTACAGCATGTACTTCGTCCAGATAGGTCAAGGCGCCGAACTCTTCTGCAATATCGCACAGCTCTTTAAGCGGACCAAAATCGCCATCCATTGAATAAACGGATTCGAATGCGATGAGTTTGGGCGCCTTTGGATCATCGGCCATCAGCTTGGCGCGGAGATCGTCGAGGTCGTTGTGCTTCCAGACGCGCTTTGCGCCGTTATTACGGCGAATGCCTTCGATCATCGAGGCATGGTTCAACTCGTCCGAATAGATGATCAATCCGGGGAACAGCTTGTGAAGTGTCGAAAGCGTCGCGTCATTGGCGACATAAGCGCTCGTGAAGAGCAGAGCAGCCTCTTTTTGATGAAGATCAGCGAGCTCAGCTTCTAGTCGGTTATGATAAACCGTTGTGCCAGAGATGTTACGTGTCCCGCCCGAACCTGCGCCAGTCGCATCAAGCGCTTCGTGCATCGCCTTGAGCACGACGGGATGCTGCCCCATGCCGAGGTAGTCGTTACCACACCATACGGTGATTTCCGCCTCAGCCCCATCGGGCTTGCGCCAGATCGCATGCGGGAATTGACCATTACGGCGCTCGATATCGATAAACGTCCGATAACGGCCCTCTTTGTGGAGGTTACCAAGCGCAGCATCAAGAATGGCGTTATAGTCCAATAGTCTATCCTTCACGTCAGGCGGCGACGAATGTCTAACGGCGGGTTTCGAGGTGTTTATAACTTTAGACCCATTCTAACAATACGCTACCTTTTGACGCCCCCTAGTGATTTTCGCACAACCAAGCCTTCTGGACACCCAGCAAGAGACGCGTAGTCTCCTATCGGAAACAAATGGAGGCCCCATGACCCTCGACAAGATTCTCGACCGCATCGACGCTGACCTTGACCACACCGTTGATCGTTTGTTCGATTTGCTTCGCATTCCGTCGATTTCAACGGACCCTGCCTATAAACCAGACTGCGATAAAGCCGCGGACTGGCTGGTTAACGATCTGAAAACACTAGGGTTTGACGCATCCAAACGCCCGACCCCTGGCCATCCGATGGTGGTGGCGCATGGCGGCGAAGGTGGTCCGCATTTGTTATTCTATGGTCACTACGATGTGCAGCCAGTTGATCCCATCAACCTCTGGCACCGTGATCCCTTTGATCCCGCACTTGAAGACACCGCTAACGGCAAAGTGATCCGCGCACGTGGCGCTTCTGATGATAAGGGCCAGCTTATGACCTTTATCGAGGCCCTCCGAGCATGGAAGTCCGAGAAAGGCACCCTTCCCTGCCGCATCACGATCTTCCTTGAGGGCGAGGAAGAGAGCGGCTCTCCCTCACTTATTCCCTTTCTCAAGGAGAACAAGGACGAGCTAAAGGCCGATATCGCCCTGATCTGTGACACGGGCATGTTCAACCCAGACACGCCTGCCATCACTACGATGCTGCGCGGGCTATGCGGCGAAGAGCTGACGATCACCGGTCCCAACAAAGACCTACATTCTGGGATGTTCGGTGGCGCTGCGGCGAACCCGATCCGCGTCCTGACCCGTATCCTCGCAGGTCTGCATGACGATAATGGACGTGTAACGCTCCCCGGCTTTTACGACGGCGTCGAAGAGCTTTCGGACGAACTCAAGGCACAATGGGAAGGTCTCGGCTTTGATGCGGACGGCTTCCTTGGCGGCGTTGGCCTAAGTGCTCCCGCGGGCGAAAAAGGCTACACCGCGCTCGAACAGATTTGGTCGCGCCCCACCTGCGAGTTCAACGGGATCACGGGCGGCTATACGGGTGAAGGTTTCAAGACCGTTCTACCCTCGCTCGCTTCGGCAAAGGTCAGTTTCCGCCTCGTTGGGACCCAAGATCCGCTCGCGATCCGAAACGCTTTCCGCGCCTATGTGCAGGACATGCTGCCCCCCGATTGCTCGGTCTCGTTCAAAGAGCACGGCGCAGGCCCTGCCAGCGTCATGTCACTCGACCATCCTGCCTTTGAACAGGCGCGCGGAGCGCTCAGCGACGAGTGGCCCAACGCCGCAGCCTTTGTAGGCGCAGGTGGCTCCATCCCCGTGGCGGGCTATTTCAAAACCTATCTCGACATGGACGCGATGCTCATCGGCTTTGCCAATGGCGACGACCAGATCCATTCGCCAAACGAGAAATACGACCTCCGCTCCTTTCACAAAGGGATCAGAAGCTGGGCACGTATCCTCGCCGCCGTTAACGGGTAAGTACCTCGCGCGCAATTTTGGCAATCAGAAGAAGCCAAGGCGCACCATGAAGAACTAGGTCAAAAATATCGAGCGGGCGGGTCAATGATCCGCCCGCAAGCATTTTGAGCTTC
>JAYPUF010000100.1:0-8698 GCA_038133925.1 Marivivens sp.
CTTGGTCCTCCGTTTCCTAAACATAGCGGTGGACCGGTTCAGTGGGGGAGGCTCACTCTCGCCAGAAGAGCTCGGTCGGGTCCAGATTAGGCTAGAGCAAACCAATGACGCTATGATTGTGTATGTTATGGCTGAGCGTTCTGAAACGACAGATCTCATCCGACGTAACCTATCTGACCTCACAAGAGAGCTATCGGATATTGGTTTTGAAAATGTCGATTTTAACTTTGAGGGAGAAGCTCATGATGATCGGCAAGAGCAGCAGGTTTTATTTGCCCGTTCCGCGAAGAATGACTCGACACTTGTCGAGCCACTTTGGATTCTCCAAGTCCCGGAAGGGTTGGATTTGCGCTTATGAGTATTGAGATTTCATCAGTGAGCGGTTTGACGACGCCCCGCGCTGACTCGTCCAAACTTGGACTAACTTCTGATTTTGAGACGTTTCTTAAAATGCTCACAGTCCAAATGCAAAATCAGGACCCCCTTAATCCGGTGGATTCTAGTGATTATGCTGTCCAGCTTGCGACTTTCTCTGGGGTGGAGCAGCAGGTTCGGACAAACGCTCTTTTGGAGCAGATGGTCACAGGTGCAACTGGCTCAGACTTGAATAATTTTGCGAGCTGGCTTGGCAAAGAAGCGCTCTCGCCAGCTGCAGTGGAATGGAATGGTGCAGCAAAGTCGATCTATGTCGAGGTGCCAGAAGCGGCGGAAGCTGCCGAAGTAGTTGTATTGGATCTGAAGGGAAACGAAGTCCTGCGACAATCGATCTCGCCCAAGAGCGGAATTATCGACTGGGTTGGGTCAGATGGATCGAGGACACTAACCTCTGGGAGTTATGAGCTGTTTGTTGCGAGCTACAGCGGAGATACCTTGCTCGAGTTTGAGCAAGCGCATGTCTACAATACCGTTTCCGAGGTACGCTCGGAGAATGGAGTTACCATTATCAGCTTTGCTAACGGCTCTTCCGTCGAAGCGAGCAAAATTTCTGGACTTCGGGACTAGAGCGTAATGAGCGCAAATGTTCCTGCTGCGCCGAGGATTCCGCCCAGTATCACCCAGAGATACCAACGAGATTTCGTTGGCTTCTCTTGACGTTCAGACTGGTTGATCTCGCGGATCAGAGCGGCTTCGGCGATCTGCGGCAGGCGCGGTCCAAAACGGGATAGCACCTTGGCTGTCTCTAGAAGATCCTTTGCGACTGCACGCGGGCCGATGCTTTGCTTGATATAGTCTTCGACGATCGGTCGAGCGACTTCCCAGATGTTGATATGGGGATCCATTGAACGCGCAACGCCCTCTACCACGACCATTGTGCGCTGGAGAAGGATGAGCTCGGTGCGGGTCTGCATCCCGAAACGCTCTGTCACTTCAAACAGATACGCAAGAAGTCGTCCCATCGAGATGCGACTTGCGTCCATACCGAAAATGGGTTCGCCAACGGCTCGGAGGGCACGTGCGAATTCGTCGATATCTTGATTGCGAGGGACATACCCTGCCTCGAAATGGACCTCGGCGACACGGCGATAGTCTCTGCGAATGAACCCGAACAGGATTTCCGCATAAACGCGGCGCGTATAGGCATCAATGTGCCCCATAATGCCGAAATCATAGGCGACAACTTCGCCATCGTTGCCGATCTTGAGGTTCCCTTGGTGCATGTCTGCGTGGAAAAAACCGTCGCGAAGCGCATGGCTCAGGAAAAGTTGAAGAACCCGAGCGGCGAGGACTTTACGGTCGTGTCCGGCCGCGTCGATGGCGGTGTTGTCCCCCGAATTGACGCCATCCACCCAATCGAGGGTCATGACGCGACGGCCAGACAGATGCCACAGCACTTGAGGCACTCGGAAGCCTTCATCGTTCGCCGTGTTGGCTGCAAATTCGGAAGCACCAGCGCTCTCAAGGCGTAGATCCAGTTCGCCGTTCACAACGCCTTCAAAGTGCTCGATTACATCGAGTGGACGAAGACGGCGTGATGCAGTCGAAAGGAACTCGACGGCATTTGCCGCAAAGTAAAATGCGTCAATATCCCGATGGAATGCTTTTTCAACGCCGGGTCGTAGCACTTTGACCGCGACCTCGCGTCCATCTTCACGCAGCACGGCCTTGTGCACTTGGGCAATTGATGCTGCGGCAACAGGCTCGGAAAAATCCGAGAATACGTCATCCACATCAATCCCAAGTTCACGCGCAACTTCGGCGCGGGCAACTTCAATCGGAAATGGGGGTAGGTTGTCCTGAAGAATGCGCAACTCGTTTGCCATTACAGGACCTACAACGTCAGGTCGGGTCGAAAGAATTTGGCCAAACTTGATGTAGGCAGGTCCGAGGGCGGTCAAAGCGCTGCTTGCGGGTGGCAAAGATTTGTCACCCTTGTAACCAAGCCATTTGAAAGGCCAAGCGAGAGTGCGAGCGGTAAAACGAAGGAGCGGCCCAGCTTCAAAAGCATCGAGAACGATGTTCATCGCGCCTGCGCGCTCCAAAGTCGCGCCTGTACGGATCAATCGCCAAATATTATGAGGTCCGCGCATCAGATTTTCCAACCCGAGTGCAGACAGGCAATCCCCATAGAGAGATTGCGATACTTGGCGTTTTCAAATCCAGCTTTGCGCACCATTCCAAGGAAGGTTTCTTGATCGGGGAATTTTCGGATGGACTCGACGAGATATTGATAGCTTTCGCGGTCGTTTGCGATCACTTCACCCATCTTAGGGATCACATTAAATGAATAAGCGTCATATGCTTTCTGCATAAGATCGTTCGGGATCTGGCTGAATTCGAGCACCATCAGTCGGCCGCTCGGCTTTAGAACGCGATAAGCTTCGTTAAGCGCTTCTTGTGGGCGGGTCACGTTTCGAATGCCAAAGCTTATAGTGTAGACATCGAATGTATTGTTCTCGAACGGCAGCTTCATCGCGTCGCCCACAACCCAGTCGAGGCTTTCGCTCATATCAGAGGCCTCGGCGCGCTGACGACCAGCCACCAACATCGACTCGGTCAGATCGCAGACAGTGGCGTGACCTTGACCTGCGCGCTTGAGAAAACGGAACGAGATGTCGCCGGTGCCACCTGCAACGTCGAGAAGCTTTTGACCCGCACGCGGGGCGAGCCAGTCCATCATGGCATCTTTCCAAATTCGATGAATGCCCATGCTCATGGCGTCATTCATGACGTCATATTTGGATGCAACAGAAGTGAACACGCCTTGTACGCGCCCAGCTTTTTCCTCTTCGCGAACGGTTTGAAATCCGAAGTGCGTCGTATTTTCGAGGCTGTCGGTCATAGCACTTGTCGTCCTTTGCCAGCATAACACCTATAAGGGTCAAAGACCGCATACACTGCCCCCCCCAAGATAGGAAGTCCGCCATGCCAGAATTGCCCGAAGTCGAGACAGTGCGTCGCGGGTTGTTGCCGGTCATGGAAGGGCAGGTCATCGCGCGGGCGACAGTTAATCGGCCCGATCTGCGCTGGCCGTTCCCAGAAGGTATGGCCAAGCGTTTGACGGGCAAGAGGATCACGATGCTGCGTCGTCGGTCCAAGTACATCTTGGCTGACCTCGACTCTGGCGAGACACTCTTGGTCCATCTAGGGATGTCGGGGCGCATGCTTATCTCGGGTCAAACAGTGGGCGAGTTTCATCACCCACACCCTGTTCCCGAAAAGCACGATCACGTTGTATTCGATATGGCTGAAGGCGCTCGGATAACATTTAATGATGCGCGCCGTTTCGGAGCGATGGACCTGTTCGAGACGAAAATTGGCGATGCACATTGGCTGCTTAAGAACCTCGGGCCAGAACCCTTGGGCAATGCGTTCAACGAAGAATATTTGATTGAGCGCCTCAAAGGGAAAAATTCACCGATCAAGACAGTACTTCTCGATCAGGGAATCGTTTCTGGTTTGGGGAATATCTACGTCTGCGAAGTGTTATTCCGCGCTAAGATCAATCCAAAGCGAAAGGCAGGCCAGCTTTCTTCGACCCGCATTGCGTCCCTTGTTCCGATTATTCGCGAAGTCCTTTCCGAGGCCATTGAAGCGGGGGGAAGTTCGCTAAAAGACTACCGTCAGGCCGACGGAGAACTTGGTTATTTTCAACATGTTTTCAGAGTTTACGACCGTGAAAGTGAACCCTGTCTAAGTGATGGATGTAATGGGACCATATCGCGATTCGTACAGTCCGGACGCTCAACTTTCTACTGTCCGCAATGCCAAAGATAACTTGATCGTGGCGACTGCGGTGTTAAGCACTTGGCTTTATGGAAACTGCAATAGAGGCCCGAAATGGCTTATGAGACGATCATCGTAGACGTTCAGGACTACGTAGCGCTGATTACCCTGAACCGCCCCGATGCACTAAACGCTCTCAATTCCAAACTACTGGGCGAACTTTGCACTGCACTTGAAGACGCAGATGCCTCTGACAAGGTCCGTTCAATCGTGATCATCGGTTCGGAAAAAGCATTCGCTGCCGGCGCCGATATAGCCGAGATGTCTGACAAGTCTTTCTTGGACATGTATACGGCGAAATTCTTTGCGGCCGAATCGGATCGCTTTGCAAACACGCGAAAGCCGATCATCGCAGCTGTTTCCGGTTATGCTTTGGGCGGCGGGTGTGAACTTGCAATGATGTGCGATTTCATCATTGCAGGCGACAACGCAAAGTTCGGGCAGCCCGAGATCAATCTTGGGGTCATCGCAGGAATGGGCGGCACGCAGCGTTTGAGCCGCTATGTTGGCAAAGCAAAATCCATGGACATGCATCTGACGGGCCGTTTCATGGATGCCGCAGAAGCAGAGCGTTCCGGTCTAGTGAGCCGCGTCGTTCCGGCTAAGAAACTCAAGGAAGAAGCCCTCGCAGCCGCCGGCAAGATCGCTGAGAAGAGCCTTGTTGCTGCTGGAGCCGCCAAAGCCTGTGTAAACCGCGCCTTTGAGACGAGCCTGAGCGAGGGCCTCAAGTACGAGAGCCACGTTTTTTACAGCCTCTTCTCAACAGAGGACCAAAAGGAAGGCATGGCAGCCTTTCTAGAAAAGCGCGAACCGCAGTTTCGCGACAAATAAAGTCGGGGCCGGTTATTCGGCTGTTTCATTTTGGGCTTCACTTTATGGCACCTTTGCCATATACGCCGCCCGATACATGCGTGCGAGGCCCGCTTTGGCCAGAATCAGCCGGTTCTAAAACCCGGTCGGGCCCTTTGCGCATTCGATATTCAATTGTCCCGACATTCGGGAACGAACAAGGAAAAGCACGATGGCAAATACGCCCCAGTCCAAAAAGCGCGCACGTCAGAACGAGCGTCGTTTTGAAGTTAACAAGATGCGCCGCTCGCGTATCCGCACCTTCCTTCGTAAAGTAGAAGAAGCAATTGCTTCTGGCGATCAGACTGCAGCAGCAGCGGCTCTCAAAGCTGCGCAGCCGGAACTGATGCGCGGCGTTACCAAGGGCGTCTTCCACAAGAACACCGCTTCGCGCAAAATCTCGCGTCTTGCATCGCGCGTTAAGTCGCTCGCTTAATTCGAGCGAACATCAGGTTTCAAAGGCGCGCCCTCGTGGCGCGCTTTTTTGTTTTAAATCAGGTGCTTTTTGCCTACCCGCATAACGGGAACTGATTCTCAGTTTACAGAATCCAACACGTCAATGATCGCGACACGAATTGTTTGAAAAAAGTTAGATGTCGGGATTTTGTGCCACTGACCATTTGGTAAATTATTGATCCTTCTGGTGTGTTGGGGATTCTTTTTTCTCAAAGGTAGAGTCAAGGGCGTTGTTCAGTTGAAGCGTCCCCAAAGTGCTTGCTAGCTTAGTGATGCGATTCACTTCGCTCCTGGGGGAGTAGAGATTCTGCACCAAGAGTTAGGCGAGAGCTTCGGGACAAGATGCTCGCCTTCCGTACGAAAGAGTAATTCATTTCTGCGCAGCTTGATGGTTGGGCGAATTGATAGATGTTGCTTTGGGTTACACGCTTTGGTTGTGAGTCTCTCTGCTGGGCTAGGGTGCATAGAGCGAAAAACCATGCGGTTTGGCTGGCAATGCATCCCATCGTTTGATGATGATTACCTTCGTTGGTTCTTGCCAGCGCTGGATGTCGTTAGGCCCGTTACCGACAAGAGCGAAGCGCGAGAATAATCGTTCGGCGCATGACGGACAGCAATGGGACAAAAAGAATGACGAGCCAAAGTTGGGGTGCGATCCGCGATATGCTGCGTGGGTCGATCGGGAAGAACAACTATAAGAACTGGATTGAGCCGCTCGTATTTACCCAAATCACCGAAGGTGTTGCCACCTTTGAGGTTCCGACCAATTTTATTGGCAACTATGTTTCGCAGAACTATGCCGACCAGATCATCTATATGTTCCGTCAGAGAAAGTGCGATGTTTCGCGGATTTCGTTTGTTGCGGCAAACTCTCAGCGCTCCGTGGCCATTTCTCCTATCAAGCGTGTTGACGAAGCTGTGCCGACTCAGACCGCTGAAGTGTCAGGCGCTTCTCTCGATGCGCGTTTCACCTTTGATACATTTGTTGTCGGTAAACCGAACGAGCTTGCGCATGCTGCTGCGCGCCGTGTCGCCGAAGGCGGTCCTGTAACTTTTAACCCGCTGTTTCTTTATGGCGGCGTAGGACTTGGTAAGACGCACCTCATGCACGCAATCGCGCATGAGCTTCGCCTGCGTCAACCGCATCTCAATGTTCTTTATCTCTCTGCCGAACAATTCATGTATCGTTTCATTTCCGCTCTGCGCGAGCGTAAGATGATGGACTTTAAATCGTTGTTCCGTTCGGTTGACGTTTTGATGGTTGATGACGTCCAATTCATCGCCGGCAAAGACTCGACCCAAGAAGAATTCTTCCACACCTTTAACGCGCTTGTTGATAGCGGAAAGCAGATTGTAATTTCAGCTGATCGTGCTCCGGGTGAGATCAAAGATCTCGAGGAGCGCATCAAGTCGCGCCTTCAGTGCGGCCTTGTCGTCGATCTTCATCCGACTGATTACGAACTCCGACTCGGAATTCTGCAGACCAAGGCGGAACTATATAAGAGCCAGTATCCAGATCTCGAAATCGCGAATGGCGTTCTTGAATTCCTTGCCCATCGTATTTCGACAAACGTTCGCGTGCTCGAAGGTGCTTTGACTCGACTTTTCGCTTTTGCATCACTGGTCGGGCGTGAAATCTCGCTCGAGCTCGTTCAGGACTGCCTTGCAGACGTTCTTAAGGCTTCCGATCGCAAGGTTACTGTTGAAGAAATTCAGCGCAAAGTTTCCGAACACTACAACATCAGACTTTCTGATCTTATTGGTCCGAAACGTGTGCGCACTTATGCCCGTCCGCGTCAAATCGCCATGTACCTCGCGAAGTCGATGACAAGCCGTTCGCTGCCTGAAATTGGGCGTCGTTTTGGTGGTCGCGATCACACAACGGTCATGCACGGCGTTAAGCGTATCGAAGAGCTACGGAACAAAGATAGCCAGATTGCAGACGATCTGGAGATGTTGCGCCGCGCACTCGAAGCCTGAGGACTTTGTTCTCGGGCGCTTGACGCCACTCTTTCAGTCTATGAATGTGTAAAAAACACTTGAGCCGGTGGGATAAACAGGTAGTTTTTCCCTCCCGACGGCTGAGGCCCGACAAGAAGCGGAGCATGGGACATGAAATTCAGTATTGAACGCGGCGAGCTACTTAAAGCTGTCGCACAGGCACAATCGGTCGTCGAGCGTCGGAACACGATTCCGATCCTTGCCAACGTTTTGATTGAGGCCGAAGGTAACACCGTCCAGTTCCGTGCGACCGACCTCGATATAGAGGTTGTGGACAAGGCTCCTGCGATGGTCGAGCGTGCCGGCGCAACCACAGTTTCGGCGATGACCTTGAACGAGATTGTGCGCAAACTTCCCGATGGGGCACTTGTTACGCTGACCGACGATGGTGCCAAAGGGCGGCTGACAATTGAAGCGGGCCGTTCGAATTTTAGCCTAGCAACTCTTCCCAAAGAAGACTTCCCCGTGATGGCGTCCTCGGACTATGCTTCGAATTTCTCTGCGCCCGCGCCTGTTCTTCGTCGTCTCTTCGACAAATCCAAGTTCGCGATTTCGACTGAAGAGACCCGCTATTATCTGAACGGCGTTTATATGCACGTTGCAGAGCGTGAAGGTGCCAAGGTGCTTCGTTGTGTTGCCACCGATGGTCACCGTCTTGCCCGTATCGATGCCGATCTTCCTGAGAATGCAGAAGGCATGGCCGGTGTCATTGTCCCGCGCAAGACTGTTGGCGAACTGCGCAAACTTTTGGATGATGACGAAATGCAGATCGCCGTGTCTGTGTCCGAGACAAAGATCCGTTTTGCGACGCCTTCCATTACACTGACGTCCAAAGTGATCGACGGTACGTTCCCCGATTACACGCGCGTGATTCCGAGCGGCAACACGCGCCAGCTTGAGGTCGATGCGAGCGAATTCGCAAAGGCCGTTGATCGTGTGGCCACGGTGTCGTCCGAGCGTAGTCGCGCGGTCAAACTGAGCCTTGATGAGGATCGACTTGTTCTTTCGGTGAATGCTCCTGACAGCGGCGCCGCAGAAGAAGAACTTGCCGTTGCCTATGGTGACGAGCGTTTGGAAATCGGGTTCAATGCCAAGTATCTCCTTGAAATCGCGAGCCAAGTCGATCGCGAGAACGCGGTCTTCCTCTTCAATTCTTCGGGTGATCCGA
>JAYPUF010000101.1:0-8690 GCA_038133925.1 Marivivens sp.
GGTCTCGTGCTTGGTGTGCCTGCGGCCTATGCCTTTGCTCGCCTCAAGTTCAAAGGCTCAGAGGACATCGCCTTCACCCTTTTGTCCTTCCGCTTTGCGCCGCCGCTTTTGGTGCTCTTGCCTCTGACGATCTATTTCCAACAACTTGGACTCGCGAATACCTACGGCGGTCTCATTTGGGTCTATCAGCTCATCGTGCTGCCGCTCATACTTTGGATTGTGCGTGGCTACTTTGAGGACATCCCTGCGGACGTCGAATACGCCTACCGTATTGCGGGGCACTCGTGGGGTGCGACTTTCCGCAAAATCGCGCTGCCGCTCGCTGGGCCGGGTATCGCCGCCGCCGCTCTTCTCGCCTTCATTTTTGCATGGAACAACTTTGTCTTCGCTCTTGTGCTTGCTTCGGCTGACAAACAGCCTGTGACCGTGGGGGCGCTTGCTTTTGTGACGGCGTCGGGCATCCAGTACGGTCAGATCGCTGCCGGTATCGTTCTTTCGATCGCTCCGACCTTTGCTCTGGCTCTTTATGCACAACGTTACCTTGTCGAAGGCCTTAGCCTTGGCGCGGTGAAAGGATAAACGATGACTATTGTTCTTAAAGACATCGTCAAAGCATTCAAAACCGACGTTGTTCTCGACGGTGTGAGCTTGTCGGTGGACAAAGGTGAAACCCTAGTTCTCTTTGGGCCCTCGGGCGCTGGTAAGACGGTTCTACTTCGCCTTATTGCGGGCGTTGTAGAACCGGACGAGGGTGTGATCGAAATTGATGGTCGCAACATGGATGGTGTCGAACCCGAAGATCGTGGGATCGGCATGGCTTTCCAGAACTTCGCTCTCTTTCCCCACATGGATGCCACCGAAAATATCGCAGCGCCGCTGACGGCTAAACGGATGGGGCAGCAGCAGATCAAGCACACCGTTGAGAAAGTTGCCAAACTTCTCAAGATCGACCACGTGCTCCACCACAAGCCCAAAGAGCTCTCTAACGGGCAAAAGCAACGAACGGCATTGGCCCGCGCTTTGTCTGGCGAGCCGCATATCCTTCTTCTCGATGATCCGTTGCGCAACGTCGACGCAAAGCTTCGTTTTGAAATGCGTTTAGAGCTTCCGCGTCTTCTTAAAGACCAAGAAGCCACCGTGATCTATGTGACGCAGGACTACAAAGAAGCCATGGCGCTTGGGGATCGGATTGCCGTGATGAACGGTAAGGGTATCCAGCAAATCGGTTCTCCATTCGACATCTATATGGCCCCTGCAAATATCGAAATCGCCCGTTTGTTCGGTGACCCTGTCATCAACCTTTTGGATGTCACACCAGAGCGCAGCTCGGACGGGGTTCAGATCATGCTTTCGGGTCAGTCGCTCGTGATCGACGATGGGTACGCTCAATCCATCGGTCAGGCTTGTGTTCTAGGTATTCGGCCCGAAGCTCTTCATTTTGTGGAAGAAGGCACTCTGGGTGCGATCCCCGTCTCAATTGAAACAGAGGCTCCACTCAACGAGAAAACGGTGACGCTCGCGCTCACCAAGAACAAGCGCGAGGTGATGATCTCACGTCCTGCCGGAGCGCCAGCTCCATCGTCAGGCACGGCATGGATCAAAGTGGATGCCAAAAACGTCCATCTCTTTGATCGTGCGAGCGGACTGCGGATTGATCCGCTCAAAACCCAACAAGCTCAGGGAGCAGCATAATGACTGTTCAACTCAGCCTTAGAGCTGTCGACAAATTCTACGGTGCAATCGACAAAGGCGTTCATGCTGTCCGTAATATCAATATGGATGTGCACAAGGGCGAGATCATCGCGCTTCTTGGCTCCTCGGGCTGCGGCAAGACTTCGACGCTTCGCATGGTTGCTGGTTTCGAGGACACAAGTCGCGGGACGATCACTCTTGCGGGACGGGAAATCCAAAAGCTTCCTCCCGTTAAACGCAATGTGGCAATGGCTTTCGAAGGCTATTCGCTTTACCCAACCGTGACCGTTCGCGAAAATATCGCATTTGCGCTCAAGGCTGCGAAACTGAGCGAGACTGAGGTCGCAGCGAAGGTCAAAGAAGTGTCCGAAATGCTCGAGATCACTGACATTCTCGACCGTTTCCCGACCTCTATTTCCGGCGGTCAACAGCAGCGTGCATCGCTGGCGCGCGCTCTGGTCCGCGATGCTGACCTCCATCTCTTGGATGAACCGATGGGTCAGCTTGAGCCGCAACTTCGCACGCTACTGCGCGGTCGTATCAAGCACTACATCAAAGAGCGCGGCCTTACGGCGATCCTTGTGACCCACGATCAGACAGAGGCCAACGCGATGGCCGACCGCATCGCAGTCATGGAGGGCGGCGTTCTGCAACAATTCGCGAGCCCCGAAGAGATCAAGGAGGCACCTGCGAACCTCTTTACGGGCACGTTTGTTGGCGAGCCGCCGATGAACGTGTTCCCTGCGGTCGTCACCGACACGGGCGATAACATACATTTTGATCTTCAAGGTGGTCTCGATCTTCAATATCCCGCCAAAGATTTTTCCGCGGACGTCCGACAAGCGATGCTATCGCGACGTCAGATTGTGCTTGGTGTCCGTCCATATGCAGTTCAGCGCAGCGCCGAAGGTGCATCCGCGACTGTAGAGGCCAATCAGTGGCTGGGCGACCAAACCCATATTGCGGCGCGCTTTGCCGGTGCTTCGATTGTCCTCGTTGAACACGATTTCGCTGATGTTGCTCTTGGGTCGGAAATTCGAGTGCGCTTGAACCCAAATGACCTACATGTGTTTGATGCAGAGACTGGGCAGGCTCTTTCGCATGGAGCGCAACTCGCATGACGAACAATGGGCGTGATCTGATTATTGGCATCGACGCGGGGACTTCGGTCATCAAGTCGGTGGCCTTTACCCTCAAGGGAGAGCAAATCGCGGCCGTCGCCGTTCCAAACCGTTATACAGCGCGCGCAGATGGAGCAGCATTTCAGCCACTTGCTCAGACTTGGGAAGATTGCGCCTACACTCTACGAGAGCTTGTCGCCAAAGTCGGTGCCGAGCGCGTGATGGCCGTTGCGGTCACCGCGCAAGGGGACGGAACATGGCTAGTCGGACGGGACAATGCCCCCGTCACCGATGGCTGGTTGTGGCTCGATGCGCGCTCAGCGCCTGTCGTCAATCGGCTTCGCGCCGAGGACGGCGATATTGCACGTTTCGCAAGTACTGGGGCAGGGCTCAACTGCTGCCAGATGGGTACTCAGCTTGCTTACATGGACGAAATCAGTCCTGAAATTTTGGATCAGACCGAAGTGTCGCTTCACTGCAAAGATTGGCTTTACCTCAACCTCACTGGGGTGCGTGCAACCGATCCTTCTGAAGCAAACTTTACCTTCGGCAACTATGAGAGCCGTTCCTATAATGACGATGTCATCGACTTTCTTGGGTTGACCCATCGCCGCGGCCTCCTCCCACCGATAGTGGACGGCTCTCAGACTACTCATCCGTTATCGAATGAGGCGGCTAAACAAACCGGCCTCCTTGCGGGAACACCTGTAAGTCTTGCCTATGTAGACGTGGTTTGCACCGCTTTGGGTGCGGGCATCTACACGCCGGGGCAGGCCGCGGGCTGCACGATTGTTGGTTCGACCGGCATGCATATGCGTGCGACACCCGCCTCAGGCGTGAAGCTGAACGAGGGCCGTACCGGCTATGTCATGGTTTTACCAAAGCCTGGGTATGTTGCGCAGATGCAGTCCAATATGGCGTCGACGCTAAACATCGATTGGCTACTCAAAGTCGGTGCCGATCTTATGGAGAGCTTTGGCCAAAAGATCAGCCATTCGGAACTTGTGGCACGCATCGATCAATGGCTCTCGGAAACCAAAGCGGGAACGATGCTCTATCATCCCTATATTTCCGAAGCGGGCGAGCGCGGACCTTTCGTCAACAGTGACGCCAGAGCTTCTTTTAATGGACTGTCCTCAAACCATCGCTTCCCAGACATGGTGCGGGCCGTGGTCGAGGGCCTCGGACACTCTTCACGTGATTGCTATGACACGATGGGAGAAATCCCGCCTGAAGTTCGGTTAACGGGTGGGGCCGTGCGGTCCCGTGGATTGCGCGGAATTATGGCGGCAGCGCTTAACCGGCCCGTTCGTGCTGTCTCGCGCGAAGAGGCGGGTGCTGCGGGCGCTGCGATGATTGCTGCGGTTGCTGTTGGCGTTTACCCCGATATTGACGCTTGTGTTGCCGAGTGGGTCGTTCCGACATTGGGAGAGGCCGAAGCCCCCGATCAGAAGCTTGCGACTCTTTATGACGAGCTCTTTGCGTCATATCGCAACCTTCGCATTTCAGCAGAACCATTTTGGGCCGATCTCGCGGCCTTGCAGGAGAAGAAAAATGTCTAAGTCCGTCGCAATTATCGGCGACCTCTTTATGTTGCCAGAAGCCTTTGAAACGGCGCTCAAGGACGCATGTGGCGACCAAGTTCAAATCAAAACGCGCAAGGATAATTGGCCAGACGAGCCGATGGAGCACGGCTACGCCATAGAGGGTATGGACGGCCTCAAGGAGTATTTTGGTACAGCAGACGATGTGGTCGAGTTTGTCGGCGATGCAGAGATCCTCGTTACCCAACTCGCCCCGATGTCACGGTCGATGTTTGAGCGACTTCCGAGCCTCAAGATGATTGCCGTTTCTCGCGGTGGACCTGTCAACATTGATATGCAGGCGGCGCGCGACCACGGTGTTCTTGTTGTTAATACGCCCGGTCGCAATGCCTCTGCGGTCGCAGAATTCACCATCGGCGCAATCCTCAGCGAGACACGCAAAATTCGTGAGGGTCACGAGGCGCTCCGAGCCGGCAACTGGCGCGGCGATCTTTATCGCGCCGATGTGACGGGGCGCGAGCTGAGTGAAATGACTGTCGGCGTAGTCGGCTATGGCAATATCGGAACCAAAGTCGTGCGACTGCTCCGCGCATTTGGAACACGTGTTGTTGTTTGTGACCCCTATGTGCAGCTTTCACCACAGGACGCCCAAGACGACATGGTTTCGCACGTTAGCATCGACACGCTCCTTGAGCAGTCTGATGTGGTCACACTTCATCCCCGTGTGAGCGACGAAACGCGCGGCCTCATGAATGCCGAAGCTTTCAAAAAGATGAAAAAGGATGCGCTCTTTGTGAATACGGCGCGGGGCCCACTTTGTAACTATGATGATCTTTACGAGGCGCTCGTTGCAGGAGAGATCGGGTCTGCGATGCTTGAAACTTTTGCGATCGAGCCCGTGCCGACTGATTGGCCTTTGCTCCAGCTCCCCAATGTCACGCTCACCCCGCACATAGCGGGCGCCTCAATGCGCACCGTGACCTATGCCGCCGAACAAGCTGCAGAAGAAGTCCGCCGCTACATTGCGGGCGAGCCAGCAAGGAATCCATGTTGATGAGTATTGCTGACGACATCGTTGCTGCTTGTAAACGGCTCGAGCGAGAGGGCCTAAACCGAGGCGCATCTGGCAACATAAGTGTGCGCGATGGCAAAGAGATGCTCATTACGCCTTCGGGCGTTCCCTACGACCAGTTGGACGGGAGCATGATGGCGCGCATGTCGCTTGAAGACGATGGCGGCGAATGGGAAGGCACACATAAGCCTTCGTCCGAGTGGCGGTTCCACAAAGACATCCTGCGCAATCGTCCTGACGCAAATGCTGTGGTACATACTCACGCACAATTCTCGACCATTCTTGCAATTGCACGCAAGCCGATCCCTGCGATCCACTATATGATTGCGGCCTTTGGCGGGCCTGAAATCCGTGTGGCCGACTATGCGCTCTATGGCACGTCCGAACTTTCGCAGAATATTCTCAAGGCGCTCGAAGGGCGCAGCGGCTGCTTGATGGCAAACCATGGCATGGTTGTCGCGGGCAAAGATCTGACGCGTACCATGTGGCTTGCTGGTGAGCTCGAAGCGCTGGCGCACCAATATTATCACGCGCTCGCTATCGGTGGTGGACATGTCCTCACAGATGCCGAAATCGAAGAAACTGCACGCGGGTTCGAGACCTATGGTGTGCAGTCCAAAGGAGAGCGAAAATGACTCAAATAGTCGATCTCTTTGTTATCGGTGGCGGCATTAACGGGGCAGGCATTGCGCGTGATGCGGCGGGCAGGGGGCTTTCGGTGATCCTTTGTGAAAAGGACGATCTAGCCCAAGGCACGTCGAGCCGTTCAGGCAAATTGGTGCATGGCGGTCTGCGGTATCTTGAGTATTATGAATTCCGCCTTGTTCGTGAGGCGCTTATCGAACGAGAAGTTCTGTTGAACTCGGCCCCTCATATCATCTGGCCGATGCGGTTTGTGCTTCCCCATTCCCCACAAGACCGTCCCGCTTGGCTCGTCCGTTTGGGGCTCTTTCTTTATGATCATCTTGGCGGCCGCAAAAGACTTCCTGGCACGCGGACGCTCGATTTGCGCCGTGATCCCGAGGGGGAGCCGATAAAGAACGAATTCACCAAAGGTTTTGAATATTCTGACTGCTGGGTCGATGACTCGCGCCTTGTCGTTCTGAATGCCGTAGACGCGGCTGAGCGCGGGGCTGAAGTTCTTACTCGTACTGCATGTACATCTGCGCGCCGCAACGGTGATCTTTGGGACATCGAGATGACCGACACCGAAACGGGTGCCAAGCGTCAGGTCAAAGCCCGCGCGCTGGTTAACGCAGGTGGCCCTTGGGTGAATGATATCATTGGCCGTGTGACGGGCACCAACAGCCAGCGCAATGTGCGCCTTGTAAAGGGTAGTCACATCATCGTGCCGAAATTCTGGCAGGGTCAGCAAGCCTATCTTGTTCAGAATTTCGATAAGCGTGTGATCTTCATTAATCCATATGAGGGCGACAAGGCGTTGATCGGTACAACGGATATTCCGTATGAAGGCGCTCCAGAAGCTGTTCAAGCGGACGAGGACGAGATCAACTACCTGCTGAATGCGGTCAACAAATACTTCAAGCAGGCATTGCGCCGTAAAGATGTTGTGCAAAGCTTCTCTGGGGTTCGTCCACTTTATGACGATGGTGCTGGCAATCCCTCTGCCGTGACCCGAGACTATGTCTTTGATCTAGAGACCCAAGGAGGCGCGCCGCTTCTCAACGTTTTTGGCGGCAAGATCACGACTTTCCGTAAACTTGCAGAACACGCAATCCAGCGGATCGAAAAGTATTTTCCCAATGCAAATGGCGATTGGACTGCAAAAGGTGCGTTGCCAGGAGGGGATATGCCGAACGCAGATTTTACAGCCTATCTCGGTGAACTTCAGGCCAAATACCCATTTGTTCCATCTGCGCAGCTTCGACATTGGGGCCGCCTTTATGGCACTCGAATGAACATGTTCCTCGCCGACAAGACCTCGATGGACGACCTTGGCGCACAATTCGGCGAGCGGCTCTATGAGGCCGAAGTGCGATACCTGTGCGAGCACGAATGGGCACGCACCGCAGAGGATGTGCTCCACCGTCGCACCAAGGAAAACCTGCGTACGACAGTAGCTGATAAGGCCGCGCTTCAGGCGTGGTTCGATAAGACTTGGAAACGTTCTGCATGAAGAGACCAGACGATTTGAGCGAGCTTGCGCATGTCTCTGCCGCGCTTGGCTCTGACCCGATGTATATCCAAGGGGCGGGAGGGAACACTTCGATCAAAGACGGCGAGGTTATGTGGATCAAAGCCTCGGGCACACTCCTTGCTGACGCATTGACCAAGGATGTTTTTGTGCCATGTGACTTGCCTGCAATGAAAGAGAGCGTGGCAAAGGGCGAGTTGCGGGCAGACAAGCCTCAGGAATTCGCGTTGATTAAAGACGGCCTTCGGCCATCGATTGAAACGTCACTCCACGCGGTGTTTGAGCAGCGCGTCGTCGTTCATGTGCATTGCATCCACACTTTGGCACACGCCGTTCAAGCCGATCCTGTGAAGGCGATTGGTTCCAAATTAGATGCGTTCAACTGGGGCATCGTTCCGTATGCAAAGCCGGGTGCTCAGCTTGCTGCGCAGGTCATGAGTGTGGCAAAGGGCGGCGCTGATGTCATTGTGCTTTCAAACCACGGTCTTATCGTTGCGGCTGAAACGGTGAATGAGGCAGACGTTCTGGTTCGCGCAGTTCATGAGGCCCTTCGGGTTGACGCGCGACCTGATAGAGCAATTTCGATTGATAGTCTTTCTGACGATTGGACCATTGCGCCTTCCTCTCTTTCGCAGGTCGCTGTTGATCCTTTACGTCTGAGTAAGGCAATCGGCGGAAGTCTCTATCCTGATCATGTGATCTTTTGCGGGATTGCAGCGCAAACTGCCGAACAACCTTTGCCTATTGGTGATACACCGCCATTTCTGCTCGTGCCTGGTCAAGGTGCGGCGATGCGATCCGATGCGAGCGCTGGAGCATGGGCGTTGGCGCAATGCCTTGGTGATGTACTTGCCCGCGTTCCTGAGGGTGCAGCTTTGAACTATTTGACCTTCGAGCAAAACGCAGAGCTTCTTGATTGGGATGCCGAGAAATACAGGCAGGCTTTGAATGTCTGATTTGTTCCTCGGTCTTGATATTGGTACCTCAGGGGCTCGCGCTTTGGTCATCGACCGCAGCGGGGAAGTCCTTGCCGAGGCCAAGAGCCTCATGACCGACCACGGCCCTGACCATCGACGCCCCGCTGTATGGCTTGCCGCAGCCAAAAC
>JAYPUF010000102.1:0-8651 GCA_038133925.1 Marivivens sp.
GGCACAGACATTCCACGCCCGTTTCGGTGATCACGATCGGTTCGGTGATCTCGAGACCGCCATCATCGAGCCAAAGCGCAGGCATAAAGTGGAAGGTCATTCCCGGCTGAAGCACGGACATATCCCCTCGACGGAAAGACATTGTGCGCTCGCCCCAATCTGGCGGATATGAAATTCCGATCGCATAGCCACAACGCCCGTCTTTGACAAAGCCATGCTTATTCAAAGTCGCATTGAATGCATTCGCGATGTCTTCGCAATGATTGCCCGGCTTGGCCTGTTCAAGGCCGGCTTCAACCGCCTCCAATACCGCCTTTTCAGCATCGAGATATTTCTGTGGCGGCTTACCGAGGAATAAAGTCCGAGACTGCGGACATTGATAGCGCCTGTAAGCGCCTGCGATCTCAAAGAAGGTGCTCACGCCTGCCTTAAGCGGGGTATCATCCCACGTCAGGTGCGGGGCGGTCGCGTCCATTCCCGATGGCGCCATGGGAACGATTGCGGGATAGTCACCCCAGTGTCCATCTGCGCCCGACACCGAAGCGTGATAAATATCAGCGATCAGCTCGTTCTTTTTCATTCCGAGCTCGGCTTTTTCCACCACCACCTGATGCATGCGCTCAACGATCCGAGCGGCACGGCGCATGTATGTTAACTCGGTTTCGGATTTTACCGCACGTTGCCAATTCACGAGACCCGTCGAGTCTTCGAACTGAGCGCTGGAGAGGTTTTGTTGGAGCGAAAGAAACGCAGAGGCGGTGAAATAGTAGTTATCCATCTCAAGGCCAATGCGAGACTTTGCCAAACCATGTTCGGCAAGGAGACGAGAAAGATCTTCCATTGGGTGCTTGGCAGGGTTTTGAACGTAGGTGTCGTCATAGCCGCGAATATTGTCTTTCGCGAGCCAAGTGGTCAGACCTGCGCCTATCGCATCCATAGCGCGGCCCCACCAAACGGGTTCTCCTTCAAGTCGCAGAAGAACACCCTGATGCACATAGAACGACCAACCATCATAACCTGTCAGCCAAGCCATGTTCGAAGGGTCGGTCACGAAAATCGCATCTAGACCCCGTTCGGTCATCGACGCACGCACCCGAGCGAGGCGCAGATCATATTCGACAAGAGTAAATGGCAAATCAGGCATGAGACCTCCGAGGATTTTCACGATCCTAGCTTCTAATCGAGCGTTTTTTCTGCAATTGATTACAAAGATATGCAGCTTTCCTGCATAGATTCAGCAAAATTCGCAGAAACTCCGCGCCATGGATAAGATCGACAAGAAAATCCTGCACCACGTTCAGCAGAACAATCAACTGACCCATTCGGAACTATCCGATTTAGTTGGGCTTTCAGCGACTTCCGTTCAGCGTAGGTTGGCAAAACTCCGCAGTGACAAGGTGATCACGGCGGATATTTCAGTCGTTGACCCAAGCGCGGTCGGTCGTCCACTGATGATGCTTGTTTCCGTAGAGCTAGCACGTGAGCGAGCGGACATCATTGACCGGTTCAAAAGATCAGTGAAAAGCTCTGCCGAAGTGATGAGTGCATATTACGTGACTGGAGAGACTGATTTTCTCCTCATCGTCAGCGCAAAAGACATGGCCGATTACGAAGCCTTCACCCGAGAGTTCTTCTATGACAATCCAGACATCAAAGGCTTCAAGACTTCTGTCGTGATGGACAGGATCAAGGCAACCTTCAACTTACCAATGGTCTGATTGATCCGAGTGGTGCGCCCGAGCGTAAAAGAAGAAAACGAGGATCAGATGACTGACAAGCGCCTACTTATTGCCTTTTGGACTGCATGCGTTTTTGCCCTGCTCGGCACTGCTTCGATCCTTCTGCTCGAACCGCGCCTGAGTGCGATACCGCACCTGCCCGACACGGGCGCAGCGTGGTATTACTGGAAACTTCCAGAGCAAACGATGATGGGCCAGATTACGGCTTGGGGCTTTTATGCGCTGCACCAAGTTTTCTTTTGGGGACTCATTTGGTGGGGCCAGAAGCACCGCGATGAGATGAGAAACCGCAATGCGCTGCATCCGATCAATATCATCGGTCTCATTGGCATGCTGGGTTTTGGAGCGCTCCATTACCTTCAAACGGCTGTCTGGTATGATGGTCTCGCTCAAGACACCTCGGTCTTTTCCTCGCAAGTGTCGGTCATATTTCTCCTTATCATGGTGCTGATCATCGAAGCGCCACGTCGCGGACTTGTCTTTGGATATGGGGGGGGCTGGCTTAATGGTGCTCGATCCGCTCTGATCCGCACCCACGGATACTATTTTGCATGGGCCGTGACCTATACCTATTGGTTTCACCCGATGGAGACGTCTTGGGGACATCTCTTAGGCTTTTTCTATACGTTCCTGCTCATGATCCAAGGCGCCCTCGCCTTCACCAAAATGCACACGAACCGTTGGTGGACTGTGACGTTAGAAGTGTCCGTGCTGATCCACGGCGTGACCGTCGCACTTGTGGCAGGTCAAGAATTCTGGCCAATGTTCTTCTTTGGCTTTGCTGCAATCTTCATTGTCACGCAAATGCACGGCCTCGGGTGGTCACGCCTTACCAGAGGCATAATCCTCGCAACCTTTATCGCAGCTATCTTTCTCGTCTATTCAGATCGTGGCTGGGCCTACCTTAACGAAGTGGCGCGAATTCCGGTTATCGATTACCTACTGGTCCTCGTCTTGGGCGGCGGTATCGTGGCTTGGAAACGTTTTCGTCAGAGAGTGCAGTAACCAGTCGGGCGCGAGCTACAACGATCGAAGGATTTGCTTGCTCACACAAGTTCCCGTGTAGGCCTTTGCCTCGCGCCCAAAATGGACTAGTAAGCGGAAAAAAGGATCCCGCTAATGTCCAGCTCGTCGCTCCCCGAACTTACCGTTATCGTTCCTTGCTTTAACGAGAGGGACAATGTCAGGCCGCTCGTCGAACTTCTGGACAAAGCGCTTTCGGGTATCCGCTGGGAAGTGCTTTTCGTAGATGATGACAGCCCCGATGGCACCGCAAATGAGGTCCGCACCCTCGCCGCAGAGCAAAACGGCGTGCGCGTTCTACATCGGGTCGGCCGCCGTGGTTTGGCTGGCGCTTGCATCGAAGGTATCTTGTCCTCGATCAGTCCGGTTGTCGCCGTCATGGATGGCGATCTTCAGCACGACGAAACGAAGCTTGCAGATATGTTCGCAATTTTGCGTTCCGAACCAAAAGTCGATCTGGTTATCGGGTCACGCCATGTCGAAGGCGGCTCGGCCACAGACGGATTTTCCGGCATTCGCGCATGGGGCAGCGACGTAGCAACAAAACTTGCTCGTCGCACACTGAAGATTGAAGTCAGTGATCCAATGTCCGGTTTCTTTATGGTTCGCCGTGAGAAGTTCAACGAAGTCGTCTTAAATCTCCAATCGCAAGGCTTCAAAATCCTCGCCGACATGCTCGCCGCGTCACGAGGCCGTTGGACAGTTCGCGAAGTAGGCTACGAGTTCCGCTCTCGCCAGTTCGGCGAAAGCAAAATGGACAGCGCGGTTACACTCGAGTTCTTCGGACTGATTTTGTCGCAACTATCCGGTGGACTATTGTCGATCCGGTTTGTCCTCTTCTTGATGGTCGGCTTTTCTGGCGTCTTTGTTCAACTCGCTGCTGTCAAGGCGGGTCTCATCGCGGGATTGACCCCATTTTGGCTCGCCCAAAGTCTTGGGGTTTGGGTCGCGATGACCACGAACTTTTTGCTCAACAACGCTCTGACCTATTCAGATCGTGCGTTGAAAGGCTGGGCTGTGATCCCTGGCTTGCTTTCATTCTATGCCGTTTGCTTAGTCGGTTCGGTTGCGAATGTGGGGGTCGCAGAATTGTTCCTGCCACTGGTCCCATGGTGGGGAATTGCAAGCATCGCAGGTGCAGTCGTCGGAGCATTTTGGAACTTCGTTGCAAGTGCGCTCGTGACTTGGCGCGTACGTTGACGAATAGGATCGCACCGATTTGGTGGCTGCTCGGCGCATCGCTCATTTGGCGTGTCGCCCTTGCCGCTATCCTTCCCATAGGAACCGACGAAGCTTATGAAATTACTGTCGGACGCGATTTTGCGCTGAGCTTCTTTGATCACCCCCCACTTGGTTTCTGGGCCCCTGCCATCGCCGAAGTTTTAGGCGCGAACAATCCGCTCGGCTATCGTGTACCAACTTTGATATTCGGCACGCTTCTAACGGCGATACTCTATTTCGTTGGCAAGGAACTGAACGGCACTCGCACGGGCCTCTGGGCCGCTGGACTGGGTGCGCTTGCCCCTTTCACGATGCTTTCTGGTGTGATCATTCTGCCCGATGGGCCACTTTACCCAGCCATGCTTACTGCTGTCTATGCGCTCCTGAGGTTAGAGCGGGGCGGCTCGCAAACATGGTGGTGGCTGACGGGCCTTTCGCTCGGAATTGCAATGGCCTCGAAATACCAAGCCGCTTTGTTTTGTATCGGCGCGCTTGTTTGGGTCATATCAACGCCGCGCCTCTGGGCATGGTTCAAAGCACCTGGTTACTACGCTGCGCTTTTGCTTGCGATTGGCGGAGCCATCCCAATCCTTTGGTGGAATATTTCGAACGACTGGATTTCAATGTCGTTCCACACCGGCCGAGTGGGCGTGACCTTCAATGCGCCGAATTTGGCGTCGATGCTTCTTGGTCAGTCCCTCTATTTACTGCCGCCAGTTCTAGTTTGGTCTTTCATACGCCTGTTCAGCCCAACCACATGGGGAAACCCGCGCAATCGATTGCTTGTCCTGACAGGGCTGCCGACCGTGGTTATGTTCAACGCGATTTACGTTGTGTCAGAGGATTCTCTTCCCCATTGGACCATGCCTGGCTGGCTCTTGCTCTTGCCACTCGTTGCACAACGATTCTCGGAAAAACAGCATTCATGGAAATGGCTTGCGGGCTTCGCTGCCCCTACGCAAAGCATTGTCCTGATCGCAGCGCTGCATCTTAACATGGGGCTGCTCACACGATTACAAAGCGACGTTCCGGCGTGGGACAACACAGTTCCCAACGTACCCCTAAAAGCCTCGCGTGAAGTGCTGCTTGAAAGCGGTCTATTGCAAGGCCGACCGCTGGTTGCCGCTGAAAGCTGGATCGAAGGTGGACATCTGGGAGCAATCTTGGGACCGAGCCAAGCCATACGTATCCTCGACGAAAACCCCCACCATTTCTTGTTCCTTGATGGTCAAACAATGACAGGCCCCACCGCTTTGATCGGGATAGCCCGTCTTGGAGCAGACGCTGACGAACTGGAACAGAGGCTCATCACTCGCGCTCTGGAAATTGACGCTAATGCAAGCACACTTGGGACGGTCGCAGTTAATCGCGGCAACAAACCCTATTTTGCGCTCGTCGTCGTAGGCCTCAATTTCTGACGGTCTTTCACTAGCGGGCTGATACACGCATTCAAGCCTGAAACTGGCTGGCAGCCACGTCGCTCACCTTAACGGGTGCATGAGAAAAAACGTGAAACGGTCTAACGGTCCCAAGCTCCCTAAAGAAGCAAGACAAATCAACACACTGCTTTATGAAGTGGTGCCCGGGGGCGGAATCGAACCACCGACACGAGGATTTTCAATCCACTGCTCTACCCCTGAGCTACCCGGGCACTGGGAACAAGGCGATTTACCTCGCTGGGTGTCGGCCTTCTAGACTCGCTGAAAGGGACTGTCCAGAGGCATTCGACGAAATTCAGAACGCCTCGGACGTTTTTTTTCGCAAGTACTATCAGGCCTTACGGGCCATCGCGTGAGCGATACGAATTTGGCCCGAAAGATAGACTGTACTGCGGTATTCGCCACCCCAACGATTAACCGCATCAGCGTTGCGAAGTGCACCGATCATCTTGGCAAGGGCCCCGCGCGCAAACCCACGGGCACGCGGAAACGGCATCAGGCCACGTGCAAGATACGGGCCTACGCGCCAATAGGTCCAAATGAACGCACGGCCCATTGCGCTGTGCACCAGAACGTGGTCACGGACATTGCGCAGATACTCGACATCAGGATGGTTTCCGTCGGCATAAGCGGCCGTAGCAACAAAGCACTCAGCACCTGTGATGGACTGAGCTTCATCTGCATCAGCTTCTTCATCTTCGGCTTCTTCAAGTGCGCGGTGATACGCATCGTCAAGCGAATGGCCGTCGTTTACAAGCGCCTCGCCGATAAACCGAAGCTCATCAGCTTTTATAGATTGGGGCGTTGTTGCGAAATCGGCCTCTGCTAGACGATCGAGATAAACATCCAGAACGTCTGCATCAAAGGCATCGAGCATATCGTCAACGTCGTCACCAATCATCGCGAGTTGGAACAAAAGCGTATCGGGATTTACCGCATCTAGAAAATCACCGAGCGCATCCGAGTCGAGGGCATTCATCAAAGCAGCCATGTTGTCTGCGTCGATAATCGAGGCCAAAGCATCGACGTTCAGCGAGTTGATGAGATCTTGGGCAGCACCTGGCTCAAGACTCTCTATGTAATCAGTGATGTCCTGCGGCTCACCATCGAGAAGCAGGCGAGCAACTTCGGGGTCCGCATTGATCTCGACAGCCAGTGATGCCGCAGTATCGTTGTCTTCTGTTCCGAGAAGATCATCGAGGACCGGAGCGACAAAGGCGTCATCACTAAAGTCGCTGAACGAGGACGCGATTGCGTCGATACTTCCTGCGCCGCCAAGGATCACAGTGTGGCCGCCGTCTTCGTGGCTGAATACAAGATCATCGCCCTGAACCGAGGCAAATTCCATTGCATCTTCTGCACTAGCATAGGCACGCATGAAGCTCAGCGTATCACCACGAGCAATATCAAAGCCGTCGATGGTCGTGTCACCTTCGGTGGAAGCGATAATGTGTGAAATCCCTTCGACAGGCTTGATGAGGTTCGAGCCGCCTTCGGCGACAAAGATGTCTTCGCCGCGACCGCCATAGACCGTGTCATTACCTTCGCCAGTGAAAAGGATGTCGTTGCCGTCGCCACCATAGATGATGTCGTTGCCTTCACCGCCATTGATGATGTCGTCTCCGCCGCGACCGCGAAGAATGTCGTCCCCAAGGTTGCCCGAGATGGTGTCGTTCCAGCTCGTCCCCTCGAGGTCGTCATCATAGTCGCTGCTGGGGTAGATCATTTGATCCGCGCCCCACATCGTGGTGCCAACGCCAGAATAGGTGAACTCGATGCGAACGATGTCATAGGCACCAAGCGAAACGTGGTAATCTGTGCCTGAGGTCAGCTCGTTCTCGTTAAGCGTCTGAAGATGCGCAGCTGCGTCCTTGCTCGTTGCGTCGCCTTCGTCTTTCAGCGTGTCAGGGTTGTCGACAGCAGAGAGCTGCTGACCCCAAACATGGGCATAATCACCAACGAGATCATTGAGATCGAGCGTCAGGTCGATTTCGTGGTCCGAACGAGACGAGATGAAGAATACCACCTTGTCTTCGCTGCCAAACGCATGAAGCAGAACTTGATCCTGTGCGCCATCGACATCGGTCGAGTTGGTGTATTGACCAGGGAACTCGAGATCGAGCGCGCTGGTGCCTTCAAGGCCAAGCGACATCATACGAACGACTTCCCCCGATGGGGTGAAGCTGAGCGACCAGCCACCTGGTTCGTTTGCATCAGGGGTGAGCGCCGCAAGGCGGTCTTGGAGAGATTGGTAGGCGGTGCCCCAAAGGGATGCGCCATCAACACCGGCTTCAAGCATCGACTGCGCCATCTCGATAAGGGTAGAAGCTGCTTCCATACCCATATCAGCGTCGTCGCCCAGACGGACGTTCCACTCGGAGACATAGTAGTTCAGATCACCAAAGCCTTCTGCATTCTGGAAGTCGTCCATGCGGTCGAAGTGCTTGGTCGAGGTGCTCGCAGTGTCATAGTCTTTGATGTAGTAGTGCTGCTCAACGGTATCGATTGCATCACGGGCATCTATGTCGAGCTCGTCGATGATGTCCTGAGCGCCGGCAGCATCGTAAGAAAGCGAAGTCTGAATGGCGATATTAGGCTCGTTCCAGTCTGCATCTTCGCCTTGCTCGTCGCGATAGCTATCGAAAACGCGCTGAAGACCCTTGGAGAGCGTGTTGGCCAGTTTGCCATATTCGCTCGAGGTCATACGGTCGTGGTACCAGTATTCGTTGCCAATCGAAAAGGTGTCGATGTTGATCTGGCCGTATTCGCCACGGATCAGCGCGTCGACGCGATCAAGCAGGTTGTAAACAGCATAGTCGGAAACAATGCGGTCGCCGTCGGCATCGCGCTCATCCGAAAGAAGGCTTTCAGAGGGCAGAACCCAGTCAACCGAAGCGTTGATCGAGTTCGCGTATTCGATGAAACGAGGAACGTTTGTGAAAATGTCTGTGCCACGGTCCGCATCGGTCGACGGGGTGCGCGACCAGAACTGCTCGCTGACCTCATTGTCCGGCGAAAACAGCTGTTCGGTAATCGTACCACCAGGGAAACGGAGCGAAGTCGTTCCCATTTTTTCGATGAAGTTATCATAAGCCCCGCCCTCGACGAGATTGTCGCGGGTAAAAAGTGTGTTCATTCCAAAGAAATCATTGGAAACGGGGCCGGGAGTAACACTTGCCGAATTAAATTTGAAAGAAAGTGCGGACATAAAACCCGCCTCCAGTGCTGA
>JAYPUF010000103.1:0-8624 GCA_038133925.1 Marivivens sp.
GCACTAAAATGGACGATTCCAAGTTCGGTACACGCGACAAGCGCGGCAACTGGACACCGAACGAGACGCTCGAGATAGCGCCGTTCTGGCGTGGGAAATTGGGCGAAATGGGTAAATTCCTGATTGGCTATGTTTGGCCGTGGAATGCATTCCATATGGCCACTGCAATTCTTTATTGTATCTTCATCATTCCTGATGTTGCAACCATGAAGACCCTATCGTGGGACTGGGCGCTCTATCTCTATGCTGTCAATGCCGTTGCGGTATTCCTGCTCTTTGGCGGGATTGAGTTCTTCTACTATGTGAAGCGCAAGCAAGAGACTCGCTTTAAATATAACGGCAAGTTCCCTTCGGAAAATCCGTCTGACGTGTTTTGGTTCAAAAGCCAGAATCTCGACAACTTCCTTCGCACTTATGTTTTTTCAGTGCCGCTTTGGACCCTTTGGGAAGTCGGTGCGCTCTGGGCCTTTGCAAACGGCTGGGCAACTTGGCTTAACTGGGAAGAAAACTGGCTCTATCTGTCGTTCTTGGTACTCTTGGTGCCTGCAATTCACGAGATCCACTTTTTCCTGATCCACCGTCTGATCCACACCGAGTTTCTCTATAAGCACGTTCATTCTGTGCACCACAATTCGATCAATCCTAGCCCGTGGTCGTCGCTATCCATGCACCCAGTCGAAGGATTTCTCTATTTCTCGGAAATCCTGTGGTTCATGCTGATCCCGACCAATCCGATCGTTATGCTGTTCAATCTGCATTCGACTGGCTTTGGGGCGATTAACGGTCACATCGGTTTCGACAAGCTCGAACTGACCGAAGAAACCACCATGCCGAGCCATGCCTACGCACACTACCTTCACCACAAATACTTCGAGGTGAATTACGGCGGCGACGGTCTCATCCCGCTCGATAAGTGGTTCGGCTATTGGCACGACGGCTCGAAGGAAGCCGACGAGCAAATGAAAGAACGTTTCCGCAAGAAGAAAGCAAAGATGAGCGCCAAAAAGGCGACATCTACACCTGCGGAATAGTACCCGTGGCTGCCCGAGGAGGAAGGACGGCCACATAACAACCGCCGAATAATCGGCAAAACCCTTTGGGAGGAAACTATGAAAATCTCGAAAATTCTCGCAACGACTGCTGTTGCTCTGACCACAGCGACAAGCCTTATGGCGGCTGATATTGCTGTTGTAGGTGGTTCCAATGACGATGCTTTTTGGAATCTGATCAAGAAGGGACTTGATGATGCTACCCCTGCCATCGAGGCAAATGGCGGCTCTGTCAACTACCTGCGCCTGAAGGACTATAACAACTTCGCGCCAGACGTAGTTGAGTTGATCCGTACGGCAATTTCAATGGAAGTAGATGGTTTGGTCATCCCGAACTGGGTGCCCGAAGCAGAAGATCCTGCGATCAAGGATGCAATGGCAGCTGGTATTCAGGTTATTCTGATGAACGCTGGTGGTGCAGACAAAGCACGTGAGCTTGGCGCAATCAACTATGTCGGTTCTGATGAATATCTCGCAGGCGTAGCAGGTGGAGAATACTTTGCTGCTCAAGGTAAGAGCAAGGTGATCTGCGTTAACACCATCCCTGGTGCAGCAAACCTTGAAGCCCGTTGCCAAGGTGTGATCGACGGTATGACTGCGGGCGGTGGTTCGGCAGAACAGCTCCCTCTTCCCTCCTCCTCGTTCGGTGATGCAACCGCAGTTGCTGAAGCCATCAAAGCGACCCTCATCAAAGATGATGCGATTGACGGTGTGATTACCATTTCGGCAGGCGACGCAGATTCCGCTGCCATCGGTATTCAGCAGGCTGGCAAGACCGGTACAGCTATGCTCGGTTCGTTCGATCTCAACCAAGCAGGTCTTGACCGGATCAACTCTGGCGATCAGGGCTTTGCGATTGACCAACAGCCCTACCTCCAGGGTTACCTTGCAACAAGCCTTCTCGCATCGTCGATTGATTTCGGCACGAGCCTCCCGACCTTCCCGGTTCTCACTGGCCCAGGTATTGTCGATAGCTCGAACATCGCTGCGACCCTTGAAGGCGTAGCAAAAGGCGCTCGCTAATCCGATCGTAAACTAAACTACGGTGCCTCGGACAATGTTTCGAGGCACCGTAACTTTCCGCCATCGTTCATTAATTAATCGGAGCCAGTCAATGAACTCCTTATCGCTAGGCGGCCTCTTGCGCCGTCCTGAAGCGGGTGCCTTTCTCGGCCTGCTTGCTGTCCTAATTTTCTTTACCATCTTCGGTGGCGTTACCTTTTTGAAACCTGCTGGCATGTCGAGCTGGCTCAATGTGGCGGCAAGCCTTGGTGTCATCGCCATTCCTGTCGGTTTGTTGATGATCGCAGGTGAACTCGACATTTCCGTTGGTGCAATGGTGCCTTTCGGCGCGCTGACGACCGCTGTGATTTCTGGTCACTATGGTCAGTCCATTTGGATTGGTGTTTCGGCAACTTTGATTTTCGGAATGTTGGTTGGTTTGATCAACGGGATCATGGTGGTGCGTACCGCTGTGCCGTCGCTCATTGTCACGCTTGGAAGCCTCTTTGCCGTTCAGGGGATCGTCCTCGGGATGACCGTTCTTATCACCAAATCGACTTCTGTTGCGCTCAAGGCAACCGGCACTGCCAAGTGGCTCTTTGGTGATTTCATTTTCGGGAGTCAGCTTCAGGCGATGGTAGCCTGGTGGCTTGCGGCCGTTGTTATCTACGTTTTCTTTGTCCACTTCTCGCGTTACGGAAACTGGATTTTCGCGATGGGCGGCGATCGCGCATCTGCACGTAATGCCGGTATTCCCACGAGCAAATTGACCATTGCGCTTTTCATGATGTCCTCAACGTCGGCAGCATTTGTCGGAATGTGCCAAGCTATTCTTTACAACTCAGCGCAGGTTTCCGGCGGACAAAGCTTTATTTTCAACTCAATCATTTCGGTGGTCGTAGGTGGGGTTCTTCTCACAGGTGGTTTTGGCTCGGTTGTCGGAATTTTCTTCGGAACCATCACTTTTGCCATTGTGAACCAAGGCATCTACTACACCGACTTTGACCGCAACTGGTCGTCGCTCATCATCGGTGTTCTGCTGCTCGCAGCTGTTTTGATGAACAATACTTTCCGCAATATGGCGCTCTCTTCTAGCGTCGGTAAGAAGAAGGGCTCTTGAGATGTCCGTGAAGCCACCTGTCTTGGAAATGCGAAATGTCGATAAGAGCTTTGGGCCGATCGACGTTCTTCAAAACATCAATCTTAGGGTCAATCAAGGCGAAGTGCTGTGCCTTCTCGGTGATAATGGCGCGGGTAAGTCTACTTTGATTAAGACGCTTTCGGGGGTGCACCAACCCACTCGCGGCGAAATGCTAATGGATGGGCAAGCCGTGAGTTTTACGCGTCCCCGTGAAGCGCAAGACCTTGGGATTGCCACAGTGCACCAGTTCGGCGGTACTTACCCGCTTATGTCGATTGGGCGTAATTTCTTTGCTGGCAATGAGCCTACCAAGGGCTTTGGTCCATTTAAAGTTTTTGACCGAAAGTACGCAAACGAGGTCGCAATCCGCGAAGTGCGTAACTTTGGCATCACTCGTATCAACGATGGCGACCGTTTGGTCGGCGGTCTTTCGGGTGGTGAGCGTCAGTCGCTCGCAATCGCTCGCGCAGTTTATTTTGGTGCGCGCGTTCTAATCCTTGACGAACCGACGGCTGCACTGGGTGTAAAGCAAGCTGCACACGTTCTTCGCATCGTCAATGAAGCCAAGCGTCGTGGTCTAGCTGTGATTTTCATTACACACCAAGTTATGCACGCTATGGCCGTTGGCGATCATTTCGCCGTTCTGATCCGCGGTGCAATCGCTGCTGATTTCCGCAAGGGCGAAAAGACCCGCGAGGAAATCGCTGATCTCATGGCAGGTGGCGAGAACATGGCCGAGCTTGAAGCGTCGATTAACGCTTAGTTTTCCCTCCCGCTTCGGTGCGCTGGTATCCCTATCCACGCACCGAAGCCATTCTTTTTCAAGGGACCAATTCGATGGACGATCTTCAGTTCGGCACAAGAGACAAGCGCGGTCATTGGCGGCCCAACGACGCCCTGACCGGGTCGCCGCTTCTTGCTTTTCCATGGAGCTTGAAGCGCGTGCTGAATTGGCTTCCTTCTTATTTCTTGCCTTGGAACGTGTTTTTCTTCGTCCTTGCAGCAGCAAGCTGGATTTGGCTGACACCTTCAAAGGAAACTCTGACAATTTTGTCGTTGGACTGGATCGCATTCGTTTTCTTGCGCAATTCGGCGATCATCCTCGTGTTTTTCGGTTTGCTTGAGCTTCGACTTTATGTGCAGCGCAAGCAGGCGAACCGTTTCAAATACAATCCTGCGTTTCCATCCGATAGTCGTTCGAACGTTTTCATGTTCGGACATCAGCAGCTCGATAGCATCATTCGTACTTTTGGGACTGGCCTGCCGATCTGGACAGCCTACGAGGTGTTTTATCTTTGGGCATGGGCAAACGGCATCGGCCCTTGGGCAATGTTCGGGGATAACCCGGTCTGGCTTGTGCTCTTTGCAATCATGATCCCAGTGATCCATGATTTGCACTTTTATCTCATTCACCGACTGATCCACGTGCCAATTCTCTACAAGTGGATTCATTCGGTACACCACAACTCGGTTAACCCGAGCCCGTGGTCTTCGCTTTCGATGCATCCCGTCGAACATTTGTTTTATTGGTCTGATAGCCTTGTGCATCTGATCCTTCCGTCGCACCCGCTACTTGCTATTTTCCATCTCCAACTGAATGGGGTAGGGGCGGTCGTAGGTCATATTGGATTTGATCGCATCGAAACCACCCAAGACAAAGCGGTGCAAACTCATGCACAAGCGCATTACCTGCATCACAAGTATTTCGAGGTAAATTATTCAGATGGTCTTCTTCCGCTCGATCAGTGGTTTGGGACTTGGCATGATGGCACCCCCGAAGGCGACTGCATAATGAAAGAGCGGTATCGCAAAAAGAAAACGCGGCTTGCTAAAGAACAATCATCCTCATCAGGACAACAAGAATGACTATTAGAATTGCCGTAATCGGTGCAGGCCTTATGGGGGCCGATCACGCCAAAATCGTCGCAAACGAACTGCCTGGAGCTTCGCTTCAGGTGATTTGCGATATGGACGCCGCGCGTGCGCGCTCGGTGGCAGATGTGACGGGCGCTCAGGACGTTGCAAGCGACCCCGAGGCCGTTATCAAACGTGCGGACGTTGATGCTGTGATCGTTGCGAGCCCTGATTTCACCCATGCTCCGCTCAGCAAAGCCTGCATCGCGGCAGGCAAGCGCGTTCTGTGCGAAAAGCCACTTTCCCAATCTTCGAAAGAATGCGTCGAAGTAATGGAAGCCGAAATGGCCGCTGGCGAGAAATTCGTTCAGCTCGGCTTTATGCGTCGTTACGATCAAGCCTACGTCGAAATGAAAGAAGCGCTGAACAATGGCACCATTGGTCGCGCGCTTATGATGCACAACTTCCACCGAAACGTTGAAACGCCCGGTGCGGACTTCACTGGTGCGATGGCAATTACCAACTCTGCACCACACGAGTTCGACGTGATCCGCCATGTTCTTGGCACTGAATATGCCTCGATCGCGGTGTGGCAGCCCAAGCGCTCGGATGCAGTCGTTGCACCCGTTGTGATGGTTCTTGAAACGGTTGACGGCCAGATCGTCAATATCGAGGTCAATAACAACGCCAATTACGGCTATGACGTTCGTGCAGAGCTTGTCGGTGAAAAAGGTGCGATTGCGATGAACAATGTCGCCTATACTCGCACCGACATTAAACTTTCCAATTCGACCCGTTATGACGCTGACTGGCGCACCCGCTATGCAGAGGCTTATCGCCGTCAGAATAATGCGTTCCTCGACTTTGTGCGTACCGGCGTATTCCCTGAAATTGGTTCTGATTGCTGGGATGGTTATTGTGCTGCGGTCGTCGCAGAGACGGGCGCACGCGCGCTCGCCGAAGGTGTCAAACTGCCCGTCTCGATGATGGCTAAACCGGAGTTCTACGCATGAAACTCGGATTTGTCTCCGACAGCCTTGGCGGTATGTCGTTCAAAGAAATGATGGATCACGCGCAGCGCCTTGGCATATCTGGCGTTGAAGTGAACACCTGTGGTTGGTCCACGGCCCCGCACTTTGATCTTAAGAATATGCTCGGTAATGCGGCTGCTCAAAAAGCGTTTCAAGCCGAGTTTGACAACCGTGGTCTTGAGATCATTGCGCTTAATGCCAATGGCAACCCGCTCCACCCGACCGATCCGGCACAGGGTGAAGGCCTCAAGAACACCATCCGCGTTGCGGGTGAGATGGGCATCAAGACTGTTATCACGATGTCGGGTCTTCCGGCAGGCTCTGCCAATGACCTTATGCCCAACTGGGTTGTCTCGTCTTGGCCCCCAGAGACTCAGGAAATCCTCCGCTACCAGTGGGAAGAAAAGTTGATCCCATTCTGGACCGAGATCGTCGCGCTTGCCAATGAGTGTGGCGTCGAGAAGATTGCGCTGGAACTGCACGGCAACCAATGCGTCTACAATGTCCCGTCGCTGTTCAAACTGCGCGAGGCAGTTGGCCCTGTAATCGGCGCAAACCTTGATCCGAGCCACCTGATGTGGATGGGTGCAGACCCGCTTGTTGCCGCTGAAGTGTTGGGCAAGGCTGTCTACCACGTTCATGCCAAAGATACCTTCCTCAACGCGCCTAAGCAGGCCACTACGAGCCTTCTTGAAAATGGCAGCTTGATGGACATTCCCGCCCGTAGTTGGTCGTACATCACGCTGGGCTTTGGTCACGGCGAAGAATGGTGGCGCCAGTTCTGCTATCGCCTCAAGATGGGCGGCTACGATGGCTGGCTTTCGATTGAGCACGAGGACGTGCTTTTGAACTCACTCGAAGGTCTGGAAAAGTCCGTGACTCTTCTGCAAAACGTGATGCCGTCCGCACCTGCGGACTACAAACCCCAAGACATTTAAGGAGCGAACAATGGCTGAATGGATTGATGCCTGCGCAGCGGACGACATCGACGAAGAAGATGTAATCCGTTTCGATCACAACGGTCGGACCTTCGCGATCATCCGCGATCACGAAGACAACTACTACTGCACCGATGGTCTTTGCACCCACGAGGATGTGCACCTTGCCGACGGTATGGTTGTCGAAGCGACCATCGAATGCCCGAAACATTCGTCGATTTTTAACTGCACAAACGGTGAGGTCGAAACCCCGCCCGCTTGCGAAAACCTGCACACCTACGCCGTCAAGGTCGAAGGTGGCCGCGTTCTGATCGAGATCTAAGAATGGCCTACACTTTCCCCCTTGCTGCCTGCGCCGAGATGCTGTGGCAGGACAAGCCCATCGAATGGCGGGCCGCACGCCTGACCGAGATGGGCTTTGGCGTCGGCCTGTGGAACTGGCCGAACCACGATCTGGATAAGCTCGAAAAGGTCGGTGCGCATTACACGATCATGAACGGCTATCTGGTCGGGCGTCTGTCCGACAAAGAGGGCGCGGACATGCTGCTGGCCTCGGCCCGTGAAACAGCGCTGGTCGGCAAGCGTCTGGGCGTGGATCGTCTGAACCTACACGGCACGGGCCTTGGCGATTTCGGTCTGCCGATCCCGCAGCTTTCGGCCTTTGCGCCGGGGATGGAACTGCGTGCCCGCGATACGCTGAACCGTATCTGCGACATGGCCGAGGAACTGGGCGTGGTCTTTACGCTCGAAAACCTCAACCCTGTCGATCACCCGGGTTGCCCGTTCGGCTCGACTGCTGATGTGCTGTCGCTTGTGTCGGCGGTGAACCGCCCTCAACTGCGTATCAATCTGGACCTCTACCACACCCAGATCGGCGAGGGCGACGTGATCCGCTGGGCCGAGGCCTGCATGCCGTGGGTCGGTGAGTATCAGGTCGCTGATAACCCTGGCCGTTTCGAACCCGGCACCGGTGAGATGCACTACCCTAACATCGCGCGCGCGATTTACGACATGGGCTATCGCGGCCCTATCGGTATGGAAGCCTTTGCCAAAGGCGACCCCGAAACCGCTCTGGCCGCTTTCCGCAACGCATTTACAGTAGAGGTCTAACCCATGGGTATGTACCACAACCGTCCGCACGTCGAAGACCTGCGCAAGATGAAAAAGAATGGAGAGAAGATCTCCATGCTTTACGTTACCACGCTGGAAGAGGCCGCCGCTGCGAATGCCGCCGGCATCCACATGCTGTCGATTGAGGGTCGTTTCTTTGACAACGCCATGCGCGAAGCCGCAGGTGACTGCTTTGTGCAGGTCGGCTTGCCGTTTGGCGGCTGGGGCAGCTTTAACGGTCGTCCGCTCGCCACGGTCGAAGACTACCTGCGCGCTGCGTTCCATTACGCAGCCATGGGTGGCGACGCCTACTACTGCTCGGCGTCCTACGACATCCAGAAGACCCTTGCAGATAACCATCTGCCGGTCATCGGCCACATCGGTCTGATCCCGTCCTACATCACCTGGACCGGCTGGCGCGCTGTTGGCAAAACGGCGGACGAAGCCGAGGCCCTGTGGCGTCACACCCAGATGCTGGAAAAGATCGGCGTCTTTGGTG
>JAYPUF010000104.1:0-8521 GCA_038133925.1 Marivivens sp.
AGGCGGTGATTATCGATCACCTGACCCCGCCTTTGACCCGCGCCGAAAGCTATGGTCCGCTCCGTGATCTCGAAGCTTTGGTCGATGAGTATTATGAGGCTGCTGGAGTAGACCCGCGCCGAATTGATCACCTTCGTCGCGAAATCCTCTCGCTGTCCGAGGTAACGGGACTTGCCGCAGATGTGGGGATGTCAGGCGATCAAGAAGGAGATCTAGCCAAGCTCGATGCATATCTTTGCGAGCTGAAAGAAGCGCAAATCCGCGATGGTCTTCATGTGTTTGGCGCATCCCCAACCGGAGTTCAGGCGCGCGACTTGGCTATTGCTTTGGCGCGAGTGCCGCGCGGCGCAGGGAATGGCCGAGACGCTTCGTTGCTCCGCGCTTTGGCTGATGATTTGGAGCTGGACTTTGATCCACTCTCGGCGGACTTGGCCGAGGTGTGGTCGGGGCCAAAGCCCGAGCGATTGGCGTGCGAAGGGACGTGGCGGACCGCTGGCGATACCGTCGAGCGGCTTGAGCTCTTGTCTCAGCGGCTCCTTGACGGAGAACAAGCGACTGGGCCGCGCTCGGCCGAGGTACTCGCCGAAATCAACGAGGTGATCCGTCCGACTGTCGAGGAATGTGGTCCGGCAGAGGGCGCGGCGTTCCTTAAGGTGCTCGATGGCCGTGCAATACCCGCAGGCCCCTCGGGCGCGCCAACGAGAGGGCGGATGGATGTGCTCCCGACTGGACGCAACTTCTTTAGCGTCGACAGCCGAGCGGTCCCAACACCGTCCGCTTGGGCTTTGGGTTGGAAGTCCGCAAACCTGCTCATTGAAAAGCACCTTCAGGATCACGGCGACTGGCCTCGGACAATGCTTGTGACCGCTTGGGGAACTGCAAATATGCGGACGGGCGGCGATGATATTGCACAGGCGCTGGCGCTGATGGGGGTAAAGCCCAAATGGGACAGTGCCAACCGCCGCGTCACAGGTTTCGAGATTTTACCACAAGGCGTCTTGGGTCGCCCGCGTGTGGATGTCACGTTACGTGTTTCCGGCTTTTTCCGCGATGCCTTCCCGCAGCTGATCGCCTTGGTCGATAGCGCTGCTCGTGCTGTGCAGGCCCTCGATGAGGATGAAAGCCTAAACCCTGCGGCTGCGAGAACGCGGTCAGGCGAAGCCGCCGCGCGCGTCTATGGTTCCAAACCCGGCGCATACGGTGCAGGTCTACAGGCTCTTATAGATGAGCGTATATGGTCCGATAAAGCGGACCTCGGGAACGCATACCTTGAGTGGGGGGGGTATGCCTATGGCTCGGATGGTGAAGGTGTGCGCGATCGCGAAGGTTTTGAGCAGCGTCTCAGTCAGACCGAGGCCATTGTCCAGAACCAAGACAACCGCGAGCACGACATCCTTGACAGCGATGATTACTACCAGTTCGAAGGCGGCGCTGCGGCTGCGATTTCGTTGCTCCAAGGTCAGGATCGCCCGATTTACCACAACGATCATTCTCGCCCAGAACGTCCTGTCATTCGCACGCTCGAAGACGAGATTGGTAGGGTCGTTCGTTCTCGCGTTGTAAACCCAAAATGGATCGAAGGGGTGAAGCGCCACGGCTACAAGGGTGCCTTTGAGATCGCGGCCACCGTTGACTATCTTTTTGCCTTTGCAGCGACCACGGGCGCAGTGAAAAACCACCACTTTGATCTCGTTGAAGGCGCATTCCTCGAGGATCAAGGAACGCGCGAATTCATCGAAGAGAATAATCCCTCTGCGCTCAAAGAGATCGCGGAAAGGCTCGCAGAAGCAATCGACCGAGGTCTCTGGAACCCTCGTTCCAATTCTGCGAGAGCGCGTATTTCTTCTATAATTCAGGGTAATAGCCCCGAGGTCTGACAGAATGCCGCATAATACATTTTCTATTTGAAATGTTTTGGTGATCGCCGTAACATATTTAAAAATCAAAATGTATTAGGAGAACACGATGACCTCGGTTTCCCAAAGACCCGCAGACAATTGGTCGCCACTTTATTTCCTCGCTTCTGTCGGGGCGGGCGGACTTGCCGTCACATTCTTCATGTATCTCTTGTTTTGGGTGCCACATCCCAACGCAACAGTTCCTGTATTCGAAGATATCGCCACCGCTTGGGGCAAAGGAAATCCATGGCAGCAGTTCGGTATTGCAGCGGCGATGATCGGAATCGCTTTCTTTGCGTTTCAGAACATCCGCTATCTCATCTGGAATTTCACCAAGTTTTCTGAATTTAAGAAAACCAAAAACTATCAAGAGCTCCGTCACTCAAACGGGGAAACCCAGCTGTTGGCGATGCCGCTTGCTGTTGCGATGTCCATCAACGGGCTCTTTATTGTTGGCCTTGTCTTTGTGCCCAACCTTTGGAATGTGGTCGAGTATCTTTTCCCCGCCGCGATGATTGCCTTTGTCCTGACGGGTCTTATCGCGTTGCGGATGATTGGACACTTCCTGGGGCGCGTGCTCTCGGAAGGTGGGCTCTTTGATGTGACGGCGCACAACTCTTTTGCACAGCTCCTTCCGGCATTTGCGATCGCGATGGTTGCGGTTGGGCTTTCGGCACCTGCTGCGATGTCCACGAGCACGACGGTCGTGGGGGCTTCTTTGATCTTGTCGACCTTCTTTGGTCTCATTGCTCTAATCTATGTCGCTGTCGCCGCTGTCACCGCGTTCAACTCGATGCTCCATTATGGTACCGCAAAAGAAGCCGCACCGACCTTGATGATCGTCATCCCTCTCATGACCGTTATCGGGATCATGACACTTCGCCAGAACCATGGGCTTCACGCCGCGTTTGAGGCGCACAGCTCGAACATCGATACTCTGATGACGCTCACCCAGTTCTTTACGGTTCAAATCCTGTTCCTGATGCTCGGCCTTACTGTGCTTCGCCGCCAAAGCTATGCTGCAACGTTTCTGACGGGCGAAAAGAACTCGGCTGGCTCTTATGCCCTTGTTTGCCCTGGTGTCGCTCTGTCGGTGATGACGCAGTTCTGGCTGCACAAAGGACTTGTTGCAGCTGGGCTCGTCGCAAAGTTCAGTGTCACATATTGGATCATTGTCGGCATCGCTCTGGCTTTCCAACTTGCGATGATTGCCTTGGTCACGCACTTGAACCGTCGTCACTTTACTAAGTCCGCAGCACTTGCGGTCCCCGCAGAATAAACCTTTCCCTTCCCGCAAGACAGAAATGGGCGCTCCAGTTGGGCGCCCATTTCATTTGCATCTTGCGCTTTTCCCTCCCTTTCCCCAGATTCAAAACTCAAACCGGAGGAGCAGATGACCGAAGATACCGAACGCCACGCGCAGAAGATGGCTAAGAAGAAAGCCGCCCGTGACAAGATCATGGCGACCAAGACCGACAAAAAGGGTCTTGTGATCGTTCATACCGGCAAGGGAAAAGGTAAGTCTTCAGCGGCTTTCGGGATGATCTTTCGCTGTATTGCGCATGATATGAAATGTGCCGTGGTGCAGTTCATCAAAGGCGGTATGTCCACAGGCGAGCGCGACCTGATCCTGAGCAAATTCACGGAGATTTGCGAATTTCACACGATGGGCGAAGGCTTTACCTGGGAAACACAGGATAAAGCCCGCGATATCGAAATGGCTCAAGCCGCTTGGGAAAAGGCCAAGGATCTCATTCGTGATCCCTCGAACACGATGATTCTATTGGACGAAATCAATATAGCGATCCGTTACGACTATGTGGACATCAAGGACGTGGTGGCGTTCCTGCGTGATGAAAAGCCTGAGATGACGCATGTAGTCCTCACAGGTCGTAATGCCCATGATGACTTGATCGAGTTCGCTGACCTTGTGACCGAAATGGAGCTGATAAAGCATCCGTTCCGGTCTGGGATCAAAGCTCAGATTGGCGTCGAGTACTAACCCGAAAGAGGAACCGCTGGCGCGGGTGCCTGTCCGTCGTATCCGCCCCAGACTGACTGATCGTAATGAATGACTGAGCCAGTTATCATTCCACTGTCTTCAGATGCGAGCCAAAGCACTGCCTTTGCGACTTCGGCTGGATCAATCAGGCGGCCAAATGGCACCCCTGCCGCCGCTTTCTATTCCCAATCAGGGTCCCCAGACTCTTCAAGCTGAGGCGCGCGCGCGCCGTCAGATGCCATACAGCCGATATCAAGCTAATTAACTCGGCTGCGATTTCGCACAGCGCAAAACCGCTGTTTCGGGTGAGCGTAGCAAGTGCGCCTTTGATTGTTGAATAGGGCGATAGAAGGGGTCGGCCCGCGCGTTCAGAGGTCGAGCCGATGTTAACAATTGTGCCGCTGTTGCCCGCCGCAATCATCGACTTACAGGCGTCCTGCATCAGGAAGAACAGCGCTTTGACGTTCATCGCCATTAGACGGTCAAAGAGCTCTGGCGACGAGGAAGATCACAGGAACGCCAGTGGCATCTGTGATCTCCTTTGCTTTTGCCTCACCTTTGTTCAGACTGCGACGGACAATCGCAATGCCAGCGGCTCCGGTATCTGCAAACTGACGTGCAATAGCCGCGCCCAGCCCCTGGGACCCGCCCGTCACGAGCGCGATTTTCCATGCATTGTGTTCATTGCAGGTCGCCTCAGGTCGCGTTTTTATGTTCGAGCTCAGAGAGTGTTTGGACAAATTTTGCCTTGCTCCATCGCTCCGCTACCGCTTGGCGGAGATAGTCCGCCTGTGTTTTCGGTGCGAGCCCTCCAATCGGAGGGTTCCGATCAAGGTTCGTGGGGAAGGGATAGCCCTCGGCGGTAGAGGCAATCACATTTTCAAGGTCGAACGAGATCGAACCCTCGCTCAAAGTGTCATAAATCGCCTCGCACATGCGTGTACGATTGACGGTCTCCATCGCGCGGCCAAAGGCGGACGAGACTTGGAGTAGATTCACAAGTCTAAAGCGGTCGGTCGTTTGGTTCGTTCCTGCCCCATGCATCACAGCAGGATTGAAGAACACGAGGTCTCCCTTTTCGAGCGGAAGTTGAACGTAGTTCTGTGCAAAGTGATCCTGAAACTCGGGTCGACCAAAGGCAAGGTAACCCTCATAGAACATTTGAGAGAACGGCAGGACCAGCGTTGGACCGGTTTCAATCGGCATATCACAGTGGGCAACTGCGCCTTGAAGCGTAAGGAGCGGCGACACTCCGTGGATATAAGAAGGGAACTCGGCCATCCGCGCGCTTGACATGAACCCAAGATGATAGTCGCGGTGCGGCTTTTGGGCGGCGCCACCTGGGTTTACGCGGTTGACCTGCGCCGTCATCTGGTAGGCTGGTCCCAGCCACGCTTCTGCGGCAAGAGCAATGCCATGCGAACTATAGTATTCGGCAAAGTTCGCAGGATCAGCGAGACAGTGTTTTTCAAGCGAATTCCAAATGCGATCGTTTGCGCCAGGTTTTGCAAAGTGGTCACCGCCGCCGATTGCGTTCGCTTTTTCGTCATCAATGATTGCTTCGAAAATTGCACTCGCGCGATCAATGGCCGCGTGATTGCTTTGGCCATTTTTTATGACGATGACACCTGCACCTTTGGAAAATACTCGCGCCCATTCAGCCGTAAGGCTTTTTCGGTCGTGGGGCGAAGTAGCTGCCCTGTCAACATCTGCTCCTAAATAGATGGGAATATTGCGAATGATGTCTTTGGCATGTGGTACGTCGGTCGCTTTGGTTGTCTGTGCAACTTGTGCCTTGAAGACCTCAAAATCACCACTGTTTGCATCAATCCAAACTTGGTCGTGCGTATTTCTGTCCTGAAAGTTCATGAATTTCCTCCCGCATTCGAGAAAACAAGTGACGTAAGGCGATGGAAAGCGATAGACAGAAATCACCTCAAAATCACCTCAAAATGAAATGCCTCGCAAGTTCACCGTCAAAGAAATCGCCTTTCAAGCTGGGCTGAGCCAAGCAACTGTCGACCGTGCGCTCCATGGTCGTGAAAGTGTTCGGCAGGTTACCAAAGATCGCGTCGATGCAGCGATAATTGAATTGGATCGACAATACGCGGCCTCGCGCCTCGAAGGACGCAAATTTACAATCGACGTATTTATCCAATCCCCAGAACGTTTCTCGCAAGCGGTGCGTTATGCGTTCGAGGCCGAATTGCCGCTTGTGAGGCCTGCCGCATTTAGGATGCGGTTTCATCTACAGGAACGCATGGAGGAGCGTGAAATTATTTCCAAGCTTTACGCAATTGCGCGGCGCGGAAGCCATGGGATCGTTCTAAAGGTGCCTGCGACCGCGGCAATCGAAGCATGTCTCGCCGAAATTAGAGAGCGGGGCGTGCCTGTCGTCACATATGTTACGGATGTCGCCCCAGATTTAAGGCTCGCCTACGTCGGTATGGAAAACCGCAAGGCGGGGGCGACCGCCGCGCATCTCTTGAACCAAATGAAGTCGCCTCGGGCATCGAAAATCCTTCTCACTTTGTCGAGCCAAATGTTCCTCGGGGAAGAACAGCGCAGAGTGGGGTTTCTCGACTACTTAGCGCGACGAAAACCAGATCAGGAATTCGTTTCGGTTTCCGAAGGTCTTGGGGTGAACCGAACCACCAAAGAGCTGGTCCTAAACGCGCTGGGGGCCCACCCCAACATTGATTGCGTATATTCCATCGGAGGGGGAAACCGCGCGATCCTTGAGGCATTTGCCGAAGCGCGTCGCTCTATCGACGTGTTTGCCGCGCACGACCTGGATCGCACGAACAAGCGTCTATTGGACGAGGGTAGGCTTAGTTTTGTCTTGCATCACAACTTTCGACAGGACGCGCGGCGTGTGTCGCTTCTCTTCTTAAAGCACTACCGTCTCGTGCCGGAGGACATCGAGATTGAAGAAGCTGACATCGGAATTGCGGTTCCTCTTTGAGGCTTGGATCAAAAAGCTCAATCCTCAAAGATTCTAACTAATAGGTAAGTTATAAACGGTTCAGAAGTTCACGCGTAGGCCATGCATCCGCAGGAAGACCAAGTCGCTCTTGTTCTGTTTGCACGGCCTCGCGCGTCATCTCGCCAATGATACCGTCTGCGCCGCCAACGTCATACCCGCGCGCTTCAAGCTTCCGTTGTAGATTGACGATTTCATCACCGCTCAATCCTAGCTCGGGTGAACCCGCATTGTAGGCGGGCGCCCCCAAAAGACGGGTGGCGAAATAAGCTGCGGTGGTCACGTAGACCATCGATTTGTTCCACTCGAAGTATACGTGGAAGTTGGGATAGGCGAGGAACGCGGGTCCATTGCGGCCAACGGGAAGAAGTATCGACGCTCGGAGATTGGGGTTTTTCAGTGATCCCGTGCGTGCCGTCACGCCAAGACGGGCCCAGTCACTTTCTGACATCGAGTGGTTCAGACCTGTTTTCGACCAATCTAGGTTTTGGGGAACACTTACCTCGACCAGCCACGGCTCATTTGCACGCCATCCAAGTGACGAGAGCATCGCCGCACCTGACATGAGGGCGTCAGGTGCAGATCCTTTAAGGTCAACGTGGCCGTCGCCATCTCCGTCTCGACCATTTTCAATGATGTCCTTGGGGAGCATTTGGACTTGACCGATCTCGCCGGCCCAAGCTCCTGTGGTGCGCGAGGGATCAAAATCGCCACGGGCATAAAGTTCGAGTGCGGCAAAAATCTGAGGTCGGAATAATTCTGGACGGCGACAGTCATGTGCGAGTGTGACCAGTGCATTCAGCGTGTTGAAATTGCCTTGCACTTGACCGAAGTCGGTTTCGAACGCCCAGAAAGCCAAGAGAACGCCCTTGGGGATGCCGTATTCACGCTGAATTCGGTCAAACGTCGATGCAAAGCGGTCGCCATAAATGCGGCCATTGTCGACGCGGTTCTGTGAAATCAATGAACGTGAGAAATCGATAAAGTTCTTTTGAAAAACACCCTGCGCACGATCTGCCTTGAGCACAGCAGAGTCCTGAGAAACGCTGTGAAAGAAGGCATCGACTTGTGACTGAGAATATCCAAGGCTCGAAGCCTCAGACTTCAGTTCGGCAACAAACGATGAAAAACTTCCGCCGCATGATTGAGCGTGTGCGGTTTGGGCAAAAAGTGCTGCAGTCGTAGCGAGAACAAAGGTGCGCATGAAATCCTCCTAATTGTATAGGAGCCTAACGTGAAGCGTTTTGGGTGCAAGTCTCTAAACGAGTGTAAGCACAAGGACGCCGACCAATGTGATCCCCCAAGCCTGCCAAAGGGTGCGGCATGCGCGGTTGATGTCATCTGGGGTTACATTTTCCCGTGCGCCGGAATTAACAAAGGGATAGTCCCGCATTTCGCCTTCGTAAGAACGTGGACCAGAGAGGGCGATCTTTAACACGCGGGACATTGCAGCTTCGGGCCAGCCAGCGTTTGGACTGCGATGGAGCGCAGCATCGGCGCGGATTTCATCGAACGAGGGGAGTGGTCGAGTTGTCAGTGCAATGAGGAGTGCCGTGATCCGAGCAGGTATCCAATTCAGCACATCGTCAAACCGAGCAGCGGCCCAGCCGAATTGCTCATGGCGCGGCGTGCGATAGC
>JAYPUF010000105.1:0-8469 GCA_038133925.1 Marivivens sp.
ACGGAGCGGTCTGGCTCAACGGAGACATGAAGTCACCCTATGAGTTCTGGCAGTTTTGGCGCAACACCACCGATGCTGACGTCGGTCGCTTCCTTAAGCTTTATACCGAGCTTCCAATTGAGGAATGTGAACGTCTTGGCGCGCTCGAAGGCTCGCAGATCAACGAGGCAAAAATCGTACTCGCCAACGAAGTTACCACACTCCTCCACGGCGCGGAGGCTGCTGCGGACGCTGAAAAGACCGCACGCGAAGTCTTTGAGAAGGGCGGCGTGGGCGATGACCTCCCCACACTGTCGCTTGAATCCTCCGAAGTTGCCGACGGCATTTCACTTGCTCAGCTCGTTGTGCGCTCTGGACTGGCCAAGACCGGCAAGGACGGCAAGCGCCTGATTGCCGAGGGTGGCCTCAAAGTTAATGACGAGACATGCACCGATGCGGGCCGAATGTTTGCGGCCGGTGACTTTGCAGAAGCAATCAAGCTTTCAGCAGGTAAAAAGCGCCACGCACTTGTGCGGATCGGTTGATCTTAGGTTTTAGAGTTTGCGGAACGGGCGGCCTCTGGTCGCCCTTTTTGTTTGACGCACCAGTTTAAAGCCGCAGACTCAATCAAAAGAGAAAAGGAGTCGCAAAATGACCCAGCCTGTTCCAGTCGCCGCTTATGACATTTTCGCCGATGGCCGTGCCGAGGCCGTGATGGGCATGGGGCTCGAGCCTCAGGACGGTGCAATCTATCGCTGGCTTCATTTAGACTTACGCGACAAAAATGTGCCCGAATGGTGTGATGCCAATCTCCCTGCGCCGGCCGCGGCTTCGCTAGAAGCGCTTGAGACACGGCCCAAGGTTGAACCCCACGAGGACGGTTTGATCGTAACGCTACGCGGCGTGAACTTGAACCAAGGCCAAGACATTGCCGATATGGTTGCACTGCGCTTTTGGCTCACCGATACGCTCATAATCACCGTCCGCCGCCGCCGCGTCCACGCGATGGAGGAGTTCCGCAAAGAGATCGCCGCAGGCAACGCGCCTCTGAGCACGGGTGCGTTTCTTTCGTGCATTTCCGAAAAGCTAATCGACCGCGTGGAACAGATCGCGCTTGAGCTAGATGAAATCGCTGACCGTATGGAGGAACAGGTCTTTGACGAGCATAACAACAATATGCCCGACCTCCCTGCGCTTCGCCGCCGCGTGATCAAGCTTCACCGTCACGTTGGCCCTTTGGCCCGAGCAATGGAGCGCTTGACGACAACGACTACTCCGCTTCTCAGAATTGAACTTGGTCCGCAACTGCGTGAAAACGCGAGCCGAGCGATACACTCGGTCGAAGAGCTTCAGGAAATACGCGAGCGCTTAACCGCACTCGCTGATCATCTCGACCTCGTCCAAGCAACGCGTTTGAGCAAAAACAGTTATGTCCTGTCGCTGCTCGCAGGCGTCTTTGCCCCCCTTGGCTTTATCGTCGGTCTCTTTGGCGTAAACCTTGGCGGCATTCCGGGATCAAACAGCCCCGCAGCTTTCGCGATCCTTTGCGTAGCCATTGCGGCAATCGCCATAGGCGCCTTTGGCTATCTGCGTTGGAGGCGCTGGCTCTAGGAGTTTGCCCTTGCGCCTTTTGACCAATCGGTAAACGGTTCGATCAAGATTCGTATTCTAGGCGGATCAATTTGATTTGGGGAATATCGATGGATAACTTACGCGGCGCGCTCTTGATGGTGCTCGCCATGGCGGGTTTCGCGCTTGAGGACATGTTCATCAAGCAAACTTCGGGGGTTCTTCCAACTGGGCAAGTGTTAATGATGCTCGGTCTGGGCGGCGGCTTGGTCTTTGCCTTCATCGCGCAAGCGCGGGGCAAGTCCATTTTCTCACGCGATTTCTTTCAACGAAATGTTCTGGCACGGAACTTTTTCGAAATGCTCGGAACGGGCGGCTATGTGCTCGCATTTACGTTGTCTGAACTCACGACCGCTTCTGCGATTGCGCAGGCGATGCCGCTTTTCGTGACGCTTGGGGCCGCGATTTTCCTTGGCCAAAAGGTCGGCTGGCGGCGTTGGAGCGCAATTGGGGTCGGCTTCATCGGTGTTCTTATTGTTATCCGCCCGACCACTGACGGCATCGAGTTCACTGCCCTTCTCGCTGTTATCGGGACTTTTGGTCTATCAATGAGGGACGTTGTAACGCGCAACATGCCCAAACACATAGATAGCCTCCAAGTCTCGAGCTGGGCGTTTCTGCTTATTATTCCAGTAGGCTATATCATGATGCTCTTTATGGGGCATGAGTTTGGAGCCGTGGGCGGGGCTTCGGCCATCCGCATGACATTTGCGGTCGCAGTTGGAGTTACGGGTTATTACCTTTTGGTTCTCGCAACTCGGATCGGTGACATGGCCTTTATCGCCCCCTTCCGATATGCACGGATCATTTTCGCGCTTTTCATCGGTTATACCGTTTTTGGCGAAAGACCCGATATTTACACTTATGTTGGCGCTATCATAATTATTTCATCTGGTCTTTACACTCTCTACCGAGAATCCAGTAGTCGCGCTTCACACGCACGAACTAAGGGACTATAGAGCACCCGAGACAACCGCATTTGCAGGACAGGACTTGCCTAATGAGCACTATCATCGACATTCACGCCCGCGAAATTCTCGACAGCCGTGGGAACCCCACCGTAGAAGTTGACGTGATCCTTGAAGACGGCACTATGGGCCGTGCAGCTGTCCCTTCGGGCGCATCTACTGGCGCCTATGAAGCGGTTGAACTGCGTGACGGTGACAAGTCCCGCTACAAAGGCAAAGGCGTTCTTGAAGCAGTCGCATTTGTGAACGGCGAAATTGCAGAAGCCATCATCGGCATGGACGCAACCGAGCAGGTTGAGATTGATGAAGCCATGATCGAGCTTGACGGCACCCCGAACAAAGGCCGCCTTGGTGCGAACGCAATCCTCGGTGTGTCGATGGCTGTAGCCAAGGCCGCTGCTGAATACACCACTCAGCCGCTCTTCCGTTATATCGGCGGCACTTCGGCCCGCGTGCTTCCGGTTCCGATGATGAACATCATCAACGGCGGCGAGCATGCAGACAACCCGATCGACATCCAAGAATTCATGATCATGCCGGTGTCGGCTTCGAACATCAAAGAAGCTGTTCGCATGGGTTCGGAAGTCTTCCACACTCTTAAGAAAGAGCTTCACGATGCGGGTCTTGCGACAGGCATCGGCGACGAAGGCGGATTTGCTCCGAACATCGCTTCGTCGCGCGAAGCGCTCGACTTCATCCTCAAGTCGATCGAAAAAGCAGGCTACAAGCCGGGCGAAGACATCTATCTCGCGCTCGATTGTGCGTCGACCGAGTACTTCAAGAACGGCAAGTACGAAATGAAGGGCGAAGGTCTCTCGCTCACTTCGGCAGAGAACGTCGATTACCTCGAAGCGCTCTGCAACGACTATCCGATCATCTCGATCGAAGACGGTTGCGGCGAAGACGACTGGGAAGGTTGGAAGCTCCTGACCGAGCGTCTCGGCGACAAGATCCAGCTCGTGGGTGACGATCTCTTCGTGACCAACCCTGCCCGTCTTGCCGAAGGTATCGAAAAAGGCGTTGCCAACTCGATGCTCGTCAAAGTGAACCAGATCGGCTCGCTCACCGAAACGCTCAAGGCTGTCGATATGGCGCACCGTGCGCGTTACACCAACGTCATGTCGCACCGTTCGGGCGAGACCGAAGATGCGACCATCGCGGATCTCGCTGTTGCAACGAACTGCGGCCAGATCAAGACCGGCTCGCTCTCGCGTTCGGACCGTCTAGCCAAGTACAACCAGCTGATCCGCATCGAAGAGATGCTCGGTGCGACCGCACAATACGCTGGTCGCTCGATCCTCAAGAAGTAAGACCGACCAAAGGTCAAAACGAAAAGCCCCGCGATTTGCGGGGCTTTTTTGTTATTCCGTAACCTTTTTCACGAACTGAGACTTGAGCCCGATCTGCCCGATCCCAGGCACTTTACAGTCAATGTCGTGATCACCCGGCACCAAGCGAATACCGCGCACCTTCGTGCCGACTTTGACCACAGTGGAGGAGCCCTTGAGCTTGAGGTCCTTGATCACAGTGACGGTGTCACCATCCGCAAGCAGGTTTCCAACACTGTCACGTATCTCGGCGCTGCCCTCTTCCGATGCCGCAGCAGACCACTCGTGCCCGCATTCAGGGCACATAAACAGCGAGTCGACCTCATAGGTAAACTCGGACGAACATTCGGGGCACGGCGGCAAGGTATCAGTCATGAGATCGCTATAGACCTGCGCGTCCTCATTCGACAACGCCCAAATTGCCGCAAACAAAACGGCCCCATCCATAACCGGACAGGGCCAAACTCGTAACTGTTTGATCGTTAACCAAAACCACTTACTAAAACGTTAACACGCGGCGGTGTAATAGGTGCCGTCACCGCGTGCATAAGCGCATTGCTGGGTCGCCGAGTTCTGGGCAACCATGGTGCCAGCAGCAGCTCCGCCCAGAGCAGCAATCAGCTTCCAATCATCGTTGGCATCAAAAACTTCTGCGGCAATCAATCCGGCAGCCGCGCCGCCCGCAACACCCGCAACCGTGCGCGCGTCATTGTTCATCGTGCAGCCAGCAGCGGCAAAGGCAGCAATGCTCGAAGCGAGAATAAATATACGTGTCATATTAATTTCCTGTTTCAAAATTCGGTCTCTGACTTTCCAACCCGAGCCAAGCGCAAAAGGTTCCAACAATTTTTCAACAATGAATGTGAGGGCTTGAGATCGCACCAGTGGGCGCATATATCAAAGATGTCCTTCGGGACTATGGACATAAACGCGCTCGTAATAAGCGGATCGGACCCGGGGGCGGTACCCGGCGGCTCCACCAAACATCCTTCATTTGGGGATCATGGGGACGAAACAGGATCGACGAACGTCTAAAGGGGTTTTGCTTTGTCTCGGTGAGATACCACCGTTATCGGTTCAAAAAGTATAGTTGCAAATGACAACCGTGCTCCGGTAGCTCTCGCTGCGTAAGCAGTGCGAAACACCGAAAATTAAGCCCTTAGGCCTAGCAGCTTAAGGCGGGGTTCGGAGGTACCTGGCAACAGAAACCTCCACTTACCTCACTGAAATCGGCAAGCTTTTGAACCCGCGAAAACGCGCCAAAGGAAGGTTCTCGCGCACTCCATTTGCACGAAGCTTCGGAAAGCGCTGAACGAATTTCCCCAATGCAATCTTGCCTTCTATCCGCGAGAGTGTTGCCCCAAGGCACACATGAATGCCCGTGATAAAGGCAATATGGCGGTTCGGCTTGCGGGTAATATCCAATACATCTGGGTTCTCAAACACCGCAGGATCGCGGTTCGCCCCACCGATTGAAGTATGAATATAAGTCCCCTTGCGGATCACATGATCGCCAAGGTCAACATCTTCGCCCGCCAATCGGTTGCCGATTTGCAGCGGACTTTGATACCTCAGGAACTCTTCGACTGCTGTTCCAATATGATCAGGATTATCAAGGAGTAGGCGATGCTGATCAGGATGATCAAGTAGCATCCCAAGGGAATTGCCCACAAGGCTCGTCGTTGTCTCATGCCCAGCATTCAGGAGAAAAATACAGTTCTGAACAAGCTCTTCTTGCGTCAAACGCTGCCCATCATGTTCACCAAAAATCAGGCTTTCGAGAACCTCACCTTCGAGCGCGCCATCGGGATTCTTGCGGCGATGGTCAATCAGTTCGGACAGAATTTCGCTAAACTCGGTGACAGCCTCATTGCCGGCCGCCATCCGTTCGGGTGGAACAACAGGATCAAGCGCACCAAGGATTGCGAGCGAAAAACCACGCAGCTTTGGCCGATAACCCTCTGGAATACCAAGCATAAAGCTGATGATCTCTGTCGGAAGGACCTTGGCAAAATCATCAATCAGGTCGAGCTCCCCGAGCTCTTCTACACGATCCAAGAGCCGATCCACGATCCCGTCAATCAATCGCTCCATCTCGACGAGCTTACGAGGCGTGAAGGCTCCTGAAATCAGTTTGCGAACCGTGGTGTGATATGGCGGATCGTTAAAGATCAGGCTTGTCGTATGATGCGTATGAAGGGGGCACTTGCCGAACTTCTTGCCGAATTCCTCTTTCTTGTCTGAAAGCATGTCACGTGAACTATAAACGCGGGTACAATCAGCATGCCGAGTGAGAAAAACCGACCCATCGGCGTTATAGTGCACAGGGCTATGACTGCGGAGCGCATGAAGCGTCGGATAAGGCTCTTTGATAAAATCCGCGCCTATCTTATTGATATCAAACCCACTCACATCAAGCAAAGCCATTCCCCCATGCTGCTCTTGCGAGAGGTTATTCCCTGCCTCCCCCAAGGAGCAATGCAAAAGATGCAACAAACTGCGACTTTTCGCTATTAGGATCTCAGAGTTTGACACGTCTCGATCTTGGTAATCTCGGTGACCGAACGCCGATCTGGGGTCCACACAAGACGAACGAGGACATCGGACAGAACCAACTCTCGCAGTTTGCGATAACTACAGACGGTCGAACGCACCATCGTGTCAGGCGGAGGCAAGGCGTCTAAGGTGATCGTGAGTTGGAGCGTATCACTGCGTACGGAGATGATCTGGGCGTCGCTGTCCCAAGGAAGATGCTCCATTTCCTCAAACGCTTGGTGCTGCGCGGTTAGCAGCCGCGCAACTTTTTCCTTGCTCCGAATGCCTTCGGAGAACAAATCGGAAAAGAAGAGCATCAACATAAGCCCGACAAGAACGATCCCGCCTAAGGCTGATACCACTATTTTTGTCATCGAGACCTCTTGCACCAATGATGCCCCCCAGTCTCTTGCAATAATTATACCGCTTTTAGAGACGATTTGAACCTTCACTTTGCAGACCCGCTTGGGCGGGTTTCACATATAGGTTCGGGGCAAAATCTGCGCGGGACTTTGGGCCCGAATACCAAGGCGTTCGCACTTTCGCCTCTTTCATCCCCCATCGAATCCCGTATGTTGAGGGAAAGACTAACAAGGGATGGATCCAGTGAGCCGTTCAATTGATTATGGTAACCTGATGCACGAGGCGATGCGTGGCCTCATCCAAAAGGTTCTGACTGGAGTGTCAAAGACCGGCCTCCCAGGGAAGCACCACTTCTTCATCACCTTTGACACAATGCATCCAGATGTCGAATTAGCCGACTGGCTCTCTGATCGTTATCCGGGTGATATGACCATCGTTTTGGAGCACTGGTTCGAAAACCTTGAAGTCACCGACGACGGTTTCTCCGTCACGCTAAACTTTGGCGACAGCCCAGAGCCGCTTTATATCCCCTATGATGCTATCCGCACATTTGTAGACCCTTCGGTTGAATTCGGCCTGCGCTTTGAAACCCAAGAGGATTTCGGCGACGACGAGGATGATGACGAGGATGAAGAGGCACCGATGGAAGTCGATGCCGAGGAAGAAAAGTCCGATAAACCACATCAGGCCGAAGTGGTCAGTCTCGACAAATTCCGCAAGTAACGGAAATCAAATAGTTTTTCAAAAACGCCGGCCTTTCATTAGGCTGGCGTTTTTCGTTTTGCTGCTTTCATCCACAGGAAAGTGCGGCTCCCCCGCTTGGCAGAACACCACACGCCGCGCTAGATTGGGCTTCCGCAGACTCACCGAGGATAACATGGCGTCGATCTTCAACTTGAATAAAGCACGTAAAGAGCGCGATCGCGCCGAGGAAAAGGCACAGGCTGACGCTAATGCGCTAAAGTTCGGACGTACCAAAGCCCAGCGGCTACTTGAGGCCGCGCGCGAAGACAAAATGCGCAATCACCTCAATCAGCTCAAGTTCGAAGACGAATGACCGAGCGCCCCGTCAAACGGTCTCTGACGCTCCGAGGTCACCGCACTTCTGTGTCACTCGAAGACGTGTTTTGGAATGCATTTCGAAAAGCTGCCAAAGAAGACGGAATTGCGCTGAATGAACTTGCGGCAATAATCGACGAAGATCGCGGTGATGTGGGTTTGGCCTCGGCGATCCGTGTCTGGTTATTTCAGCGCGTCAACGCGCGGAGTAACGCGTAGCCAAATCCCGTCCTTTGCCCGCACTGTAAGATGAGCCACGGGTACAGGCTCGCGCCCTTCGACCAAATCAAAACGATAGGCCCGCAGGATCATCGCGAGCAAAAGCGGCCCCTCGACCATTGCAAAACCTGCACCGGTGCAGACACGCGAACCTGAAGAAAACGGCATGTAAGCTTCGCGCAGGCAGTTGCGTCCGTTTTCCGTTTCAAAGCGTGACGGGTCAAAATCGTCAGGCCGCTCCCACAGCCTTTCATGACGATGAAGATGCCAAGGGCTAAGCACCACCTGAGCGCCAGGAGCGACCGCCCTGCCCCTAAAGTCCTCGGGACAAGTCGTCTCGCGCACCATCATCGGCACTGGCGGATAGAGCCGCAGAGACTCGCGAAACA
>JAYPUF010000106.1:0-1666 GCA_038133925.1 Marivivens sp.
ATCGTTGAGGTTAGCTCGTCTTCTCCAGTTACGGTGGTGAACATGCCGAGCATCATTCGAGCGCCCATGATCTGTTCCGACAGTCCGAGCGGCATTGCAGCGACCTTGTCCAAGAGACCATTCACACCAATCGCAAGTAGGTCGACGCGGCCCTCGGGAGCGGGGAAGCCCTCGAAGGTTACGAGGTCATTGTTGTCGAAGGTGAAGTCGCCGGCGGCTTTGACTTCTGCACCAACGGCAGAAAGCAGGAACGAGGTGAGCGACAGCGTCTGGAGTTCAAACGGAGACTGACCTGCATCGAAGGCGCCGTTCATGGCTTCTTCGTCGCCAAAATCGATCAAGAGGCGTCCGGTCCCTTCGAGGTTATAGCTGAGTGTCACTGGATCATGTGGAAGCGATGAGGTTGGGTCAAAGAGTGCCCAGATGGTTTCCTCAAGATTCAAGCCAACGATGTCTGTGCTAAGACCAAAGGGTTGCGAAGTTTCGCTTTGGGCGAGGGGCATAGTGATGCCAAAGCCAAGCTGCTCGGCGGTTGCCGCAATCGGAAAGGGCATTTCAGGCGCTGTAATCTGAAGGCTGAAATCGTTGTAAAGGTCATCATAGCTGAAGCTGCCGTCGGCCAGTGCAAAACCAAGGGAACCGCCATTGCTTGTCATTGTGACTTGACCTGCGCCATCCGCTGCGGAGTCAAAATCCACATGAGCGATAGCAGCCTGACTGTTCAATTCCAGTGACGAGCGAAGGGCCTTGAGTTGGCCAAAGTCTGAGGACAAAGCGTTATAGTTGGCAGGCAGATCGTTCGAAGACGTCACGCTAATACCTGTGATTTGGCCAGAGAGGTCAAAGCGCTCTCCCATGTCTTCAAAGCCAACAAGATAGGTCAGAAGCGTAGCTTCGATCGACGAAGTCGTCGATACGCCCATCGTTTGGGTGCCTTTTTGAAGATAGGTACCAGAGACGTTGTTGAGGGCCATATCGACCGCGACAGAGAAGTCCTCGTCTGTCATCTTTTGCTGGCCGAGGGTGATGCCGTATTTGTCAGCAGCGAAATCGTAATTAATTTCTCCGGGAACGCCGCTGGCCGTCATTTTTTGGCCGGTGATCGAGACTATGAAGTTCACGGCGCTATCTGGGTAACTGTTTTCCACGACGCTAAATTCAAGCAGCGAAGGCATTGCAACGTCGACAGTGCCGTCATCCTGACTTGTTAGAATGAGTGGGCCAAATTGACCTTTTACTGTCGAGATGCCCTTGTCGTCGGTTGCATCGATGGAAATGCTGGAGACAGTTAGAGTGTCGCCCGATTCAATTACTTCGCCGAACGTGATACTGTCGCCGTACATGGTGAATTGGTCTTGCCATTGTTCCCAAACGTCATTCGCTTCAACATCAGCAAAGGCGGCATTGGCGCTTAGGGCAAGTGCCGCTGAGCAAACGGTAAGGCGGGCGGTTTTGGAGTAGGACATAAAGCAACCTTTCATATCGAATAATCGGGCGGCGCACTTTGGAGGAGTGGCGCCGTATAAAGACATGCTTCTAAAAGTAATGTAGAAATCCCAGCATGTAAGGGGGAAATGATATTTGATTGCGGAAACACAGGCAGACATGCGCGAAAAAGTTGTTTTGATTACAGGCGCAAGCCGTGGGATCGGCGAAGCTGCGGCAT
>JAYPUF010000106.1:1766-8430 GCA_038133925.1 Marivivens sp.
GAAAAAGTTGTTTTGATTACAGGCGCAAGCCGTGGGATCGGCGAAGCTGCGGCATATGAATTTGCAAAGAAAGGCGCAAAGATTGTTCTTGCGGCTCGTAACATCGCCGAGATCGAACGGATTGGAGCCGAGATCGGTTCGAGCGCGATAGCGGTTCAATGTGATGTAGCGAAATTCTCTGACGTCGAACAAGCAGTTGCACGTGCTTTGGAAGCTTTTGGCCGGCTTGATGTCTTTATCGGGAATGCTGGTGTTATTGCGCCGATGGCCCCTCTCGCCGAGGCTGATCCTGAGGCTTTCGGCCAGACGATTGACATAAACACCAAGGGCGTTTTCCACGGCATGCGTGCCGCGATCCCAGTAATGGTCGCGCAAGGTGGTGGTACGATCATTACGATTTCCTCAGGTGCCGCGTATAACGCGTATCCTGCGTGGTCGGCCTATTGTACTTCGAAGGCTGGGGCTCTCATGCTGACCAAAGCAGCGCATGGAGAGTACGCTTCAAAAAGTATCCGAGCGCTTGGTCTTTCTCCAGGAACAGTCGCAACGCAGATGCAGCGCGACATCAAAGCATCGGGACTTGGCCCTGTGTCGAAATTAGAGTGGAGCGATCATATTCCCCCCGAGTGGCCAGCACGGACGCTTGTGTGGATGTGCGGAGCAGAGGCTGACGATTTTCTGGGTCAGGATGTCATGCTCAGAGACGAAGCCATTAGAAAGAAAGTTGGGCTCATATGATCGGTTTTGATAAGGCAGGTGACCTTTGGACGATTACACTCAATCGGCCTGAGAAAGCCAATTCGCTCACATCCGAAATGCTTGGTGAACTTCTTGCACGCGTTCGTGAAGCCCGCGCCGCGAAGTGTTTGGTCCTTACGGGCACAGGAAAGGTTTTTAGCGCCGGTGCCGATCTTGAAGCGGCGCGCGCAGGTCTTGCCACGAGCCCGCTTTGGGAACAGCTTTCTTCTGCCATAGCCGGTCTTGAGTGCCTTACCGTCACAGCCATGAACGGGACGCTTGCGGGTGGGGCTTGCGGAATGGCTCTGGCTTCCGATCTTCGCGTTTCCGTCCCTTCTGCAAAGGTCTTTTATCCGGTCATGAAGCTCGGTTTTCTGCCGCAGCCTTCCGATGTAAAGCGTTTGACCGAGCTTGTTGGTCCTGCTCGTGCCAAGTTGATCCTTATGGGTGGCGTCAAGGTGAGCGCTGACGAGGGGCTTGCTATGGGCTTGATCGATCGTGTTACGGATGATCTTAGCGGCTCAGTCGAAGAAATTGCGGAGGCAGCGCTGAGTGCGCATCATTCCCATATTTCTGCAATCAAATCGATGGTGAACGCTGCATAGGCAGACCTTTGCGAAAAGAAGGACTTTCATTTTGGCATTTGCTCTTGTCATCGGAGGCGGCCCCGCGGGTCTCATGGCTGCGACCGTCTTGGCAGAACGTGGGCATAGGGTGACCATCGTCGACGCGATGCCGAGCTTTGGGCGTAAGTTCCTGATGGCGGGTAAGTCTGGTCTGAATCTGACCAAAAATGAGCCGATGGACGCCTTTCAAGACGCCTATGGTCCGCTTTCTGAGGTTTTGACGCGAGCTCTCGAAGCCTTTGGTCCAAAGGAAGTAATGGCGTTTGCACAGTCTCTTGGACAAGAGGTTTTCAGCGGCACAAGTGGCCGAGTATTCCCAACTGTGATGAAAGCTTCACCGATGCTGCGAGCGTGGCTTTTGAAGCTTGAGACCTTGGGCGTGACGTTCCAGCGGCGCTGGCGTTGGACGGGATGGAAAGGCAAAAGCGCTCTATTTGATACCCCTGATGGGGTTCAATCGCTGGACGCAGATGTAACAGTGTTGGCTCTGGGCGGTGCAAGTTGGTCGCGACTGGGCTCGGATGGGAAATGGGCCGCGCACTTCAAAGACGAAATGGCAGAGTTTCAACCCGCGAATATGGGATTTCTTGCCGATTGGTCCGAGCATATGGAAAAGCACTTCGGCACACCTGTTAAGGGGGTCGAGCTGATCGCAGGCGATGTCGCCTCGCGCGGAGAGTTTGTGATTTCAGCGCGGGGTCTCGAAGGCGGCGGTATTTATGCGGTCTCGCGAGCCATGCGCGAGGGAGCGCCGCTGATGCTTGATCTGACCCCCGATCTGACTGAGGTCGAAATCGCAGGGCGCCTTGCATCACGTCGAAGTAAGGACAGTCTTTCGAGTGCGCTGCGTAAGGTCTTGAAACTTGATCCGGTGAAAGTGGCTTTGCTCAACGAATTTGCGAGACCCTTTGGTGATGATCTCGCGTCGCGGATCAAAAGGCTTGAGATTAGACATAACGGACCTCGCCCAATGGAAGAGGCAATTTCCACCGCGGGTGGGATTAGATTTGATGCGGTGGACGAAAAGCTGATGTCTCGTCGCCGCGCGGGTGTGTTCTTTGCTGGCGAAATGTTGGACTGGGAAGCGCCAACGGGCGGCTATCTCCTTACGGCGTGTTTTGCGACAGGTAGAATGGCGGGCGAAGCAGCAGCCGATTATGCGGCTGCATCGCTCGCGCTTGAGGGACAATAGTCAAACGCCTTGAGGTCATCGCGATAGCGAATGGAGATGATCTCGCTTGCGTTCCGACCGATTTCTCGCGCACTGGTCAGATTGCTCGGCAATGGTTTCTGCATCGGGATCGGAAGCTGAAGTTCGGATATCACATGGTTGAGATCTTCGGTCATGTGCTCGCGCCGAATGAAGTGATTTACGAAACCCGCACTCCAATTTGCCGAAGTCCAAGTGCCAAACCTTCTCCAACGTTCTTGAAGTGAACCGCCGCCGCCTTTTCCTCTGGTCTGACTTTTGACAAGCCATTGGTCAAAAGTAGGTGGAGACTGCCCGATGAGGCGTCTTAGTGACTTGAATTTATCCTCATCCAAGATCCGATCATAGATCCGCGGTAAGCGTGTAAAGGGGTTTTCGATGCTGGAAATACACACATAGTCGGCGAGGTTGTGGTTGTTCTGGAGGAATGCAACTGAAGCCTCGGACGGCGACATGCACATGTAGTAGGGGCGTTCAGGAGATTGTGAGTTGAAAGGTACCACGGGCTCTTCAGCAAGTGGCGAAAGTATACGGAAAACCGCGTCGGAGCCGGTCTCCGGATTGCTGAAAAAGACGAATTTGAACCGATGCGATATTATCATAGACACATCATGCACCGAAAAAGTTAACGAAAGGTGGATATCGTCCCTTCGTTAGACATATTTGTCTTACCGCTTCGCCATCATTGCAAGACGAATAAGGCTACGTTCGATCAAAGCTGTTTGTGGAGCTTTGGTGCTTGAACGCAGTTGAAGATCGGTACTGATCAGCTCGCTGATTGCTGTTTCGAGCTTGCTCCGGCCCCAAGTGCTTGCTTGGCGAACGATTGCGTCGCGACGGGGCCCGAAGACTGGCGGACGAAGCCTTCCTACACCCGCAGCGGGTCCACCCGGATCAGAAGACGCGCTGTGTAGGGTGCGGAAATGCCGAAGAGCCCCGATGCAAAGACCAACGGGCTGAACGCCTTGGGCATAGAGCCGACGCAGAATAGGTGCGAGATCCTGCGCTTTACCGTCAGCGACGATATTAAGGACTTCGTCTAGGTCAGCTTCGGTCGATTGCGGGGCACAGGCTTCGATGTCCATAACCGAAAGTGGCCGCGGATCACCTTGCTTATAAAGGCCGATCTTCTCGACGGTTTGGCGGAAATCACCGGGATCGAGTGACCGAGAAAGTGCGATGAGCGCGTCCATGCTTTCTCTCGCAATGTCTTTGAGCCCTGCGGCTGCCAGAGCGGCCTCAATTTCGTCGCGGCCAGGAGGATCGTCATAGATTCCGACCGCATAAACGTTTGGATGACTTTCAAAGACTTTTCGAAGTGCAGATTTTGCTGTGAGCTGGTTGGCAGTCACAATGATCTGTGCATCGCCGATTTGCCATTCGTTTAACGCCGCAGTGAATAGGTCTGAGAGCCCGTCTGTTGCGTCTTCTACGAAAGTTGCGCGAGGTCCGGGGAAAAAGCCCTGTGCTTTTATGGAATCGATGAGCTGCGCCGGATCTTTGCGAAGCTCCGCACCATTCATGCGAGACAGGCGCATTTCCTCTTCGGCTTGCGGCCCAACCAAGGCTGTAATGACTTCTTTGCGGCGTGTCGCAACGCGCATCGCATCCGCACCATAGATCAAAATGCCCGCTCGATTTGGGTCAGGTTTTTTGAAGTAGGCAGATGCTTCGCGCGTATTGAGCTTCATTCCGAGATTTGCCCTGCTTCTGCGAGAATGCGAGCAACAACGATGTCGGCAACCATGACCGCAAGACGGTCTTCTGCCGCTTGTTTAGTGGTGCGTGTTGCGATGCTTGTGCCTGTCGCTGAGTAGCTCGTGAAGGTTTGCACGGTGCCTTGGGTCAAAATCTGTCCCGAGGCATCTTGGAGTTCGTAGAGCGCCGTTGCGGGAAGGTTGATGCGAGTCGCTGTGTTATCGGTCGCGATGGCCACCGGACTTTCGATGACATTGGTCGTTACTGAGAGGGTGAACTTTGAAACCTCGGTACGACCAAGGCGCCGCTCCAACTGTTCGCGCAGGCGATAATCAAACCGATCATCACCGAGCGCGAACGCAATTTGACCTTGGACGTTGGAGCCACCGCCATTTGGTCCGTAGACCGGTGCAAATCCACAGCCTGCCAGAGCGAACGCCCCCAAAAGAGCGGTACGACGTGACAGGCTGAGAATTGCGTTAGACGACAACGTTAATGATCCTTCCCGGAACAACGATCAGCTTTTTGGGCGCGGCGCCATCAAGTGCTTTGATGACAGCTTCGTGCGCGAGGGCGAGTTTTTCAACTTCTTCCTTGGACATGTCTGCTGGCACGCTGATTTCCGCGCGGCGCTTGCCGTTGATTTGGATCGGCAGCGTGACCTCATCTTCGATAAGCATCGCATCGTCAGCAACTGGCCAAGCCGCGACCGTAACGAGACCTTCTCCGCCCAGAAGAGCCCAAAGTTCTTCAGAGAGGTGAGGTGTCATCGGCGACATAAGTTGAGAGAGAACTTTGGCGGCTTCTTTCTTGGCAGTGCCACCAGCATTCGACTTGGAAAGCACGTTGGTGAAACCATACAGCTTAGCGATTGCAGCATTGAACCCAAAGGATTCAACGCCTTGAGTGACATCAAAGATTGCTTTGTGCGTCGCTTTTAGAAGCTCTTTGTCACCATCGTTTGTGCCTTCGGGGAGGTCGGCAATCTCGGCGCAGATGCGATATACGCGAGCAAGGTACTTGGCTGTCGCTTCAGCACCAGCTGCTGTCCATTCAACGTCGCGCTCGGGCGGCGAGTCAGAAAGAACGAACCAGCGGGCGGTATCCGCACCAAACGAAGAGATGATGTTAAGCGGGTCCACAACGTTGTTCTTGGACTTGGACATCTTGGCCGATGGGATGATCTCGGCTTCTTCACCTGTTGCTATGACATAGGCTTTGCCGTCGCGGAGCTCGATTTGCTCGGGGTAATGATAGACGGGGCGGCCTTCGGCGTTGCGGGTTTGATAGATTGCGTGTGTCACCATGCCTTGGGTGAAGAGCGCGTCAAAGGGCTCGCGCGCTGTTTCGGGTAGGTGGCCAGTGACATTCATCGCTCGTGCGAAGAATCGCGAATACAGTAGGTGAAGGATCGCGTGCTCGATACCGCCGATATATTGATCGACGTTCATCCAGTAGTCGGCATCCTCGGTCACGGTCGGGGTGTTGGCGCGCGGCGCAGTAAAGCGCGCGTAATACCAAGACGAGTCCACGAAGGTATCCATCGTGTCCGTTTCGCGCTTAGCGGGCTTGCCACAAGACGGGCAGGCGCAATCGCGCCACGTCGGGTGACGGTCAAGCGGGTTGCCCGGAACGTCAAAGGTGACGTCATCGGGGAGCTGAACGGGAAGGTTTGCTTTCTTTTCAGGCACCACTCCGCAATCGTCACAATGGACAACCGGAATCGGGCAACCCCAGTAGCGTTGACGCGAAAGGCCCCAGTCACGCAGGCGGAATTTGGTCACGCCCGTTCCGATGGACTTGGATTCGCAGTGGTCGATGGCGGCGTTAACGCCCTCTTCTCCTGTTTGAACGTCTGCTCCGGCGAAACCGCGGATGTAATGGACTTTTTCGGATTTGAGCGGCACATAGGCTTCGGTCAATGCTGCATCTTCAGCGCCTTCGGCGGTGAACACAGCATTGATCGGAAGATCATACTTGGTCGCAAAGTCAAAGTCGCGCTGGTCGTGTGCAGGACAGCCAAAGATCGCGCCCGTGCCATAGTCCATCAGGATGAAGTTCGCGATATAGATCGGAAGTTCCCAAGAGCTATCGAAGGGATGTTTGACCTTTAGACCAGTATCAAAGCCTTTCTTCTCAGCCTTTTCGAGAGCTTCTTCGGTCGTGCCACCTTTGCGGCACTCGGCACAAAAGGTCGCGATCTCGGGGTTTTGAGCTTCAAGTTCTTTGGCAAGGGGGTGGTCGGGTGAAATGCCGACGAAGGACGCCCCCATGAGAGTGTCGGGGCGGGTGGTGTAAACCTCGATATTGTCGCCGCCATCGGTGCGTTCGAACGCAAACTGGAGACCGCGCGATTTGCCGATCCAGTTGGCTTGCATCAGTTTGACCTTGG
>JAYPUF010000107.1:0-8324 GCA_038133925.1 Marivivens sp.
CGCGGTGATTTCGATCTTTTTGCCGGTGCGCATTTCCAGACGCTCCGCTTGGTTCTGGACGATGCGGATAACACCAACACCAACCGTTCCGAGACCAGCGATACCGAGGCGAAGGACGTCTGACATGAAAGATTCCGAGTTAGATAAATACTTAGAGCGCTGTTACCCCGAAAGCTTGGTCAGCGCAACGCAGCTTGAGCCAAAGAACTATCTCAGCGGCCTAGCGTGACTGTAACGCATTAGCCCTTGAGACCTGCAAAGCCGTCGCAGCTTGGATCTTGTCCGATTTCGATTGGTATTCGGATGCAGCGGCGAGAGTTGGTGCGATCGAAGTAGGCTGCGGATAGTCGGCTGCTTTTGCTTCTGGCAAAAGAGTGTCGTCGAGGTCTGGGAATTGTCCACATCCTGCAAGTACGAGCAAAATAGAAACCGTGCGCAACATAATTGGCCTTTCAAGATCGTAAGGCGTTTTTAGCTCGCGCACGGCAACTCGCCAAGGCAAATGAAAAGGGCACCCTAAGGCGCCCTTACTTGATCAATGTGCCGGCTTGATGAAGGTGCCGTTTCGCAGTTCTCTCATTGCGGTGCGCAGCTCTTCTTGCGTGTTCATCACGATGGGGCCGTGCCATGCGACGGGTTCTTCCAAGGGTGCGCCTGAAATAAGTAAGAAGCGGATGCCTTCCTCGCCAGCCTGAACCGTGACTTCATCGCCCGTCCCAAAGCGGATAAGAGTTCGGTTGCCAGAGAGATCGCGAATATTGACCTCTTGACCCATAACTTCTTTTTCAAGAAGCACGCCTTCTGGTTTGGATGCGTCTGCAAATGCACCTGCGCCTTCAAAGACATAGGCAAAGGCACGGCGATAAGTGTCGACCTTGAACGTCTTTTTCACTCCGGCAGGTACAAAGATGTCGAGATACTGAGGATCGGCGGCGATACCGTCTACTGGGCCACGCTTGCCCCAGAACTCACCGATCACGACTTTGACACGGGTGCCATCGTCATCAATGATTTCGGGGATCTCTTTGCTTTTGACGTCTTGATAACGAGGCGCGGTCATTTTGAGCGAGGAGGGCAGGTTTGCCCAAAGCTGAAAACCGTGCATCTGACCCTTGGCGTTTCCTTTGGGCATTTCTTGGTGAAGTATCCCTGAACCTGCGGTCATCCATTGGATGTCACCGGCTCCCAAGCTGCCCACGTTGCCGAGCGAGTCGCCATGTTCGACCGTGCCGTTGAGGACATAGGTTATGGTCTCGATCCCGCGGTGCGGATGCCATGGAAAACCACGCATGTAATCCGAGGGATGATCGCCACGAAAATCATCGAAGAGCAGAAAAGGATCTAACTCGGTCGGGTCTTGGAAACCGAATGCCCTATGAAGACGCACGCCTGCACCTTCCATTGTGGGAACGGCCTTACGGGTTTCGACGGTTGGGCGGATAGTCATCTGTTCATCTCCATTGGAATTACCTCAAAACTAGTGCGGTTGAGACGCTTGGGCAATTCAGTTCAGTGCACAGGTAAAGTGCGTAGATGCAGGAGTTGGCTTGTTTTGTGCGCGCATGCTCTCTAGCTAGGCGCTAGAATAAAGGGGACATATCTTGGACTTCGAACTCTTCCAACCCGACGAGGCTGGTGTCATCGCTAGGATCACGCCAAATCATTTCCGTCGAACAGTCGCGTACGTCGCGATCGCTCTTTTGGGTGCGCTTTTTCTTCTGCTTGCTCTCGGAGGCGGCATGGCGACCATATGGATCATCATGCTTTTCGTCCTAGGTCTTGGCTCGCTCTATCTCGCAGAGCGCTTGCGTCGAGCCAGTGCTTTGACGCTCGAGTTCACGACTTCTGAGGTACGGGACAGTTCTGGCCGCGTGCTTTGTGCATTGGCCGATATTGAAAAGGTAGAGCGCGGTGCCTTTGCGCTTAAACCTTCGAATGGGTTTTCTATCATTCTGAAATCCAAAGCGCCGTTCGGCTGGGCCCCTGGCCTATGGTGGCGCATGGGTGATCGGATTGGAGTTGGCGGCGTTGTTTCCGCGGGACAAGCCAAGGCTTTTGCAGAAGCAATCCAGACGCGTTTGGTTTAATTCTCGCCTATGAAGAACGCCGCCGAACATGGCTTCGGCGGCGTTTCTATTAGCAAACTTGTGTCGAGACGCCTTGGTCTTCGTTGTCATTCCAGCAGAGCTGGCTGGTCGTGAAGCGAGGCAGCGACGATGCAATCTGGTGGAAGATGAACGGATCGATGCCGACTTCCACGACGGGAGTATGTGGAACCCAAGATTCCACAGCGATCACGATTTTGCCGTCAGCAACTGATGGGAGCGCCTTTTCAACATCGCTCTTAAGCGTTGCATCGGTAAGTGGTGGCTTGCTGCCGTGGACCTTTGACCAAACTACTTTGTAACTACTCTGATCTTTATTCCAGCGTGCAACGGTGATGCGCAGTTCCGTATCGGCATCTGCATTGTTCAATTCCTCCTGAACCTTCCAGAGCGAATCCAAATACTTGGGCGTCACATGGTTGGTTTCACGGCTCAGGATGTCCGCCAAAACATGAGAGGTCTTGAGCGACTGAGCCTGAGAGCGAACCGAATCAAATAGAACGAATGACATCGCGAAGGTGAGCAGAAGGAGAGGCATCGTGATGGCGGCTTCGACGCCAATCGTACCATCTTCGGAACGGGTGAACTTCTTTACGAAGCGTTGAGCACTCATGAACATCAGACAGGCTCCATTACGAAAGCGTTGGACGCGGTAAGTGCGTAGGCGCCACCATTGTGTTCCGGTGGGTGAAACAAGAACGGTGTAGTTGTCGGGAAGATCGGCTCGAATAGGGCACAAACCCGCAGGATCATAACGTCATTGGCACCACCAGGGGTGAACTTTGACAGCGGTTGCGTTGTGAGTGAGCGATCGTTGCACGAATAGGTCGCAGGCAAGTCTTGCCAATTTCGGAGGTCGACCATCCGCATCTCGATACGAAGCTGGTTCATGCAATCAGGTATGATGCCTGCATTGTCACAAATTGACTGACGAAGCACATCGACGTTGATCGTGCTGCTTGTGTCGATTTTTACAGCCCGCACGGATTTGTCCACGCCGCGATCAAGCATAGCGTTTCTAAGCATGACCATACCAAGCTCAAAGCTCGACAATGTCAGAAAGATGAGCGCAGGAAAAACGAGTGCGAATTCAACTGACAGTCCACCGTCTTCGTTTCTGGCAAAGCGGCGTAGCGCCTTGCCTAAGGTCTTGGAAAATAAGTTGCTAACCATGATCATTCGATCAGCCTCAATTCATTGATGTCAGATGCAATTGCTTTGAACGCATCGTTAATATTGGCGCCCGCGACGCGGTAGAAATGCGAAGGAGAGCTTGCGCAGCTACGCATTTTGTTTGCGGCAGAGTCCGAAATCTCAAACCCGATGGTCCAGATCATGATACCGGCGTCCTTTGCGGCCTGACAGATATTGGCCTGGAGCTGGTCGGCAAGCTGCGTCGTGTAGCGCGTGTAATACCAGTAGGGGCGCTGATGGGAGTAAACGTAACGCGATAGATACCAGTTGAAGTTATATGTGTTCCAATGGCTGTAGTGGCTAGATTCCTGATAGGCCCAACTCGAAATCCGTTGTGAGGTCGAGTTTTCACCGTCTGTCATCAGAACCATCGCTTTGATGGAGTTCTTGGTGTTGTAGTTCAGTGGACGGTTTGCAGCGCCCGATGCGACTTTGCCATTTGCCACCAGATTGGTATTGATCTGGCGCGTTGAAGGATCAAGCAGAGCAGCGGCCCATTTGGTTCCCATGTAGATCGCTGTACCTGCACGTGGTTGCAGTTTGTCGATCTGAGACTTGAGAGCAGTAGCGTTTTGGCTCCACGGCGTGATGCGCTCATAGGTCTGCTGCGGGCAAACAGTGTTGTCCATCTCGTTGTAATGACCGCCCCAGTTCCACTGGAAGTGCTGGTCTTGCTGGTACTGGTGGTTCCAATCAAGGCTCACGCGGTTGAATTGGTTGTCGGGGACATCCACACAATGGGAGTAGTTGTGCAGTTGGCTGTTCGGGATCTGACCAAATAGGTCTGGGCCGATGTTGACCTGCTCAGAGTAGGGCACAAGGCTCACGGTCACGAGCCCGTTGCTCGCGTTGTTCGCAAGAACCGTGTCGATAAAGGACTTTGCGGCTGTTTTCAGGTTCCCGATCCGACCATAGCTCGCCATCGAACCAGAGATGTCGAGCGCGAGTGAAATCTCAACGTTTTCAATGCGCTCTTCGGCAACAGCTTTGACTTTGACCTTCATCGACCCAGAGAAAGGCCCCGCTTCGTCGGTGAAGACTCCGGCGAGCTTGCCAAAAATCATTTCAACGTTGTCTTCGGCCTCTACGGTTGCTGTGCGCGAAGAAACTGTCGAAACTGTATTATAAGTTTTTAACGTGTCTGAAAGGCCAGCCTTCGCAAAGTAGTCGGCAATGATAGTGTTTCCCGGAATGGTCTGCTGCATGTCAGCGGCGGCGACCGCAGCACGGTCAGCCAGGGCTTGAAGTTCAGTGCGGCGTGTCTCGACGCGCATAACGTCAACTGCCATTCCAGTAAAAATGAACATCATAACAAAGGCGTACAGCGAGAAAATTACAAATACGCCGTCTTCTTCGTTATGGAACCTCTTTAGAAAGGCTCTGGTCCTATCGCGGAGCGCTAGTTTCTCCGTTTGCAGTGACCGTTTCATAATGTTCTTCCTCGAATCAAATCTCTAAAAATGGCGATAAAAATTCGCCGAGACACACTATTGGTTGGCTCATATATACTAAGGGCTATGGCGGAAATGAGGCGAACTGCGGCTCTAATTGAGTGAAAACCTGTTCATTTCATGACATTAAGCTTGGCCTGACATGATTGTTTCGAATTCGTGATGAATGCACCTAGGAGACCGAAGAGTTGGGTCATTTTAGTTTGCGAATTGTCTGAGGCGCTTCTTGGTCGCCTCCCCCTAGACATGGGAACGGCTGGGGCCGATATTACAGGGTATGAGTCTGCCCCCCACCTTCTTGGATGAATTGCGAAATCGTTTGTCGCTGACGCAAGTTGTCGGCCGCAAAGTGATGTGGGACATGAAAAAGTCCAATCAGGCCAAAGGCGATATGTGGGCCCCATGTCCATTCCATCAGGAAAAGAGCGCATCTTTCCATGTGGATGATCGCAAAGGCTATTATTACTGTTTCGGCTGTCATGCCAAAGGGGACGCCATTTCATTTGTGCGCGAAACAGAAAATGTGAGCTTCATGGAGGCAATCCAAATCCTCGCGAGCGAAGCTGGGATGCCCGTCCCGCAAAGCGATCCTAAAGCGCAAGAAAGGTCAGACCACCGCACCGAACTTGGCAAGGTCATGGAAGAGGCGGTGAAGTACTACCGGCTTCAACTTAAAACAGGCGCTGGCTCGGAGGCTCGGGCCTATCTTGCCAAGCGCAAACTGAGTGAGGCCGCACAGGACCGCTGGGAAATCGGATTTGCCCCTGACGGATGGCAAGGGCTCTACGATGCTCTGACAGGCAAAGGTATTCCCGAAAAACTCTTGATCGACGCAGGTTTGGCCAAGGCTTCGGACCGCGGCAAGAAACCCTATGACACCTTTCGCAACCGGATCATGTTCCCTATCCGTGATGCGCGGGGTCGCGCGATTGCCTTTGGCGGTCGTGCGATGGACCCTAACGACAATGCCAAATACCTGAATTCGCCCGAAACTCTTCTCTTTGACAAGGGACGCAGTCTTTTTAATCACGGCAAAGCGCGCGAAGCAGCGGGCAAGGGGGCTCCGCTCATTGTTGCCGAAGGCTATATGGACGTCATTGCACTTTCTGAGGCTGGTTTCGGAGCTGCAGTCGCTCCACTTGGTACCGCAGTGACGGAAGACCAGCTTCGGCTTTTATGGCGCATCGCACCTGAGCCGATCATTGCTCTCGATGGGGACACGGCAGGTATTCGCGCTGCTATGCGGGTCGTCGATCTCGCGCTTCCTATGCTCGAAGCGGGGCAGTCGCTGCGTTTCGCCATCATGCCTGACGGGATGGACCCCGATGATCTGATCAAAGCAAAGGGCGCCGACGCGGTTCGTGAGGTGCTGGATCAGGCCATGCCAATGGTTCATTTGCTTTGGCGCAGAGAGACCGAAGGTAAAAATTTCGATAGCCCAGAGCGCAGAGCCGCGCTTGATAAAGTTCTTCGCGAGAAAATCCGTCTGATCAAAGACCCCTCAATTCGGACGCATTATGGCGAAGCAATCAAGGATCTGCGTTACGATCTTTTTGGGCGCAAACCTCGAGCTTCAGCGCCGCGTTCGGGAAATGGCCCGCGCCGTCCTTGGAATGCACCGCAGTCTCCGCTGACCACGACGAAAACTTCGATCCTAGCGAACCAAGCGGCGAGCGAGGATGCTCTCCGCGAGGCCGTGATCCTTGCGACCGCGATCTCAAACCCCGCAGTGTTGGGGCAATTCGAGGGTGAAATTGAACGGATGGTCTGCTCGACAAGTGAGCATTCGCAGCTCCGCTCGGCCATTCTTAAACACGCCCATCAAGAAGACTTACGCTTTGCAATCGCTTCCGAAATTGGAGAGCGCGCCCTTGAAAATCTGTTTGCGCAACGCCATGTCGCAATCACCCCCGCGGTGCGGCGTGCCGGTGATCAAGATCTTGCACGGATGTCACTTGCCGAGGAATTGGCAAAGCTGAATGCAAGACGTGGCCACGCCCGCGAGCTTCGCGAGGCAATGGAAGACCTGCAAGGTGTTGCCGACGAGGGGCTGACTTGGCGTTTGAGCCAAGCGGCACGCGCACTCGAGGGTGGCGGCGCTGGTGAGGACAAGGAAGACAAGGCGGAATATGAAGTGGGGGCAAATGGCGCACGTATGAAGCGAGACGAGCGTGAAGCCTTTAGTTCGCTCCTTCGACAAATCGGAATGTCAGGCAACTCAAAGGAGTGAGTCTGAGTTTTATTCATAAATTTCTAGGAAAACGACCCTAAGTGGTTGCGAATCTCTCGCTGGGCGGATTGATTCGACTTTAACCGAATCAACGCGAATCAGATGATCGCCCCTTCATCGTTTGAGGAGAGCCAAAATGGCAGCAAAAGATAACGAAGAAACCAAGGACAGCGATCAGGACAGCGATATCTCGATGGACGTCAGTCAGGCGGCTATCAAACGTATGATCGCCGATGCGCGCGAGCGTGGCTACATCACCTACGATCAGCTCAATCAGGTGCTTCCGCCGGATCAGGTTTCGTCTGACCAGATCGAAGACGTTATGTCGATGCTCTCCGAAATGGGCATTCAGGTGACCGAAGACGACGAGTCCGAAGAGTCTGATGACAACAATGCATCCACTGCCGTGGTCACAACCGGCGGAAACCGCGATGTTGCACTCGCGGGGCAGGAAACAGAAAAGCTCGACCGGACCGACGACCCTGTGCGCATGTATCTGCGCGAGATGGGCAGCGTTGAGCTTCTGAGCCGTGAAGGCGAAATTGCGATCGCAAAGCGTATCGAGGCTGGCCGCAACACCATGATCCTTGGTCTTTGCGAAAGCCCGCTGACCTTCCAAGCTATTACGATCTGGCGCGACGAACTTTTGTCCGAAGACATTCTGTTGCGCGATGTGATCGACCTCGAAGCCACCTTTGGTAACCAGCTCGGTGACGAAGATGGCGATGTGGAGAGCGTTGTTGACACCTCTTCCGCGTCGGTTGCCAAACCGAACAAAGAAGACGAGCCCGAGCTCGACGCTGATGGCAACCCGATCATGGGTGGCGACGATGACGACGAAGATGATGATCAGGCGAACATGAGCCTTGCGGCTATGGAAGCCGCTCTCAAGCCTCGCGTGCTTGAAACACTTGAGATCATCGCACGCGACTTTGCGACCCTGTCGGATATGCAAGATGCGCGTATGTCTGCGACACTCAATGAGGATGGATCATTCTCGGAAAACGACGAAGCGACATATCAAAAGCTACGTTCGGAAATCGTGGAGCTAGTGAATTCGCTGCATCTTCACAACAACCGTATCGAAGCTTTGATCGACCAGCTTTACGGGATCAACCGTCGTATCATGTCGATTGACTCGAACATGGTGAAGCTTGCCGACCAAGCGCGTATCAACCGCCGCGAGTTCATCGAAGAATACAAGGGCGCAGAACTTGACCCTACTTGGCTCGAACGGATGAGCGAGAAGGGTGGACGCGCTTGGCAGATGTTCGTTGAGAAGTCGAGCGACAAGGTCGAAGAGCTTCGCAATGAAATGGCCCAAGTCGGTCAGTATGTCGGCGT
>JAYPUF010000108.1:0-8320 GCA_038133925.1 Marivivens sp.
AGGACCACCAAAAGACGGATTTGATCCGAGACAACTTTCTTACTTTGATTCGCAACAATTGGGCTCCGAGAGGGGCGCAATTCGACCAATCCTTCGTTCCCGAGGAGACGAATCGCTTCGCGCATCGGGGTGCGACTCACGCCCATTTTCGATGCAAAATCTCGTTCCTTAATCGCATCACCAGGACGCAGACTTCCTCTTAGAATGTCCTTACGTAGTTCGTTCGCGATGCTTATCGACAGATTTTCTTCCACGTTCCTCCGCCACGTGAGCCTTGTTTCCTATGGAGTAAGGCGCGTGCTCCTCCTTCGCGCTCCATCCTTAAGCTACGCTACATCGCATTAAATGAATTTGGTATACCAAAATGTGTTGATTGTGAGCAGAATGGTCGTTAGCGTTCATTGCAGATGGTATACCATCTCGGAAAGCGCGTTTGAGGAAACGCAAAAAACGAAACGGTGGCTTACGGCTGCCAAGGGAGGATAAAACCTAATGAAACTTTCCAAGATCCTTATGACTGCTGGTGCTGCTGCACTTCTCGCAGGTGCTGCATCGGCTGACCCGATCACCCTGCGTATTCAGACGCACTATGCAACCGAACACCCGACCGGCAAGCGCCTTGCCCAGTTCGTTGACGACGTTCAGACCATGTCTGGCGGCGACATCACCATCGAGATGTTCTACTCGTCTTCCGTTGTTGCAACGACCGAAACTTTCGACGCTGCGATCAACGGCATTCTCGACTGTGACGCGACCGGCGGTGCATACCAGACCGGTAAGAACCCTGCGTTCCAGTTCGTAGGCGACATCATGGGTGGCTATGACACCCCGTGGCAGCAGTACTCGTGGCTCTACCACGGTGACGGCTATGCAGCTGCTCAGGAGCTCTACAACGCTCAGAACATGCAGCTCATCGGCTGGTCGATCTACGGTCAGGAATCGCTCTCGTCCTCCAAGCCGCTCCGTGGCTTCGAAGACCTGAAGGGCTGGAAGTTCCGTTCGCCTCCGGGCATGGAAACCGAAATCTTCCAGGAACTCGGCGCATCGCCGATCGTTATGGACTTCACCGAAATCTTTACCGCTCTTGAAACCGGTATCATCGACGGTGCAGACGCTTCGGGTCTCGCAAACAACGTTGGTCTCGGCCTTTACGACATCGTGAAGCACGCAACCTACCCGGGCTTCCACTCGATGCCGTCGGACCACCTTGCTTGTAACCTCGACGTATGGAACGGCATGACCGAAGGTCAGCGTCGCATCATCGACACCGCATGGCAGAAGCTTGCGTTCCAGATCGCTCTCTATAACGAGAAAGCAAACTCGGAAGCAGCAGCAGCTCTTACCGAAGCTGGTGTGACCCTCTACGACTGGTCCGCTGAAGATCGCGCAGCATTCCGTCAGGCAGCTCAGGTTGCTTGGGCTGACTGGGGTACCCGTTCGCCGGAAGCTGGCAAGATCCTCGAGAGCCACAAGACCTACCTCAAGGCACTCGGCCTGCTCAACTAATCTCAAAGACATAAGTCTTTGATTTTCGATGGCTCCCCGATCACGGGGGGCCATCTTCAAACTTAAACCAGACCTATCTGGTTTCGGGAGGGTTCATGGAAAAGGAAAGCGTTTGGCTCGGCTCGTTTCGCAAGCCGGTCCGCATGATCGCTATCGCATCGACCGCCGTATCTGTCCTTGTTTACGCGTGGTTGGTCATTAACAAACTGTTTGTTGCTGACGCCCTTGGCATGCACGAGATGATCCGCCCCGAAGGGCATCCGATCGTCTCTGTGATGCTAATTAGTCTCTTCGTTGCTGTGTTTTCTGCTGGCGTCTACCTTTCGGACGAAGTCGGCATGATCGAAGAGAAGCCCGATGGCTTCTTTGACATTTTTTCGCTCGTGATTTCTCGCATTGCTATGGTCATGATCGCCATGATCGTGGTCGTGATGTTCTACGAAGTTGTCTCGCGCTACGTGTTCTCGCGTCCGACACTTTGGGCAAACGAGCTTTCGCTATGGATTGCGGCATTCGTTCTTCTGTTTGCTGGCCTCTACGCAATGCAACAGCGTAGCCACATCCGCATCTATGTCATTTACGACATGATGCCTCGTTGGATGCAAAAGGCCGCTGACGTTATTTCGCTTTTGCTTCTTTTGGCCTTCACCTTTGCGCTGGTCTGGGGCGGCTATGCCGACGCCAAAACCCGCCTCTTGAGGATGGAGACCTTTGGCACCGCGTGGGATCCACCCATTCCCGGCGTTGTTAAGCCTGCGATCCTCATTCTTATCGTGCTCGTGTCCGTTCAGGCCATCTCGAACCTGATTGCCGACTGGAACAAAGAGCCCCACTCTGGTGGTGAAGAGGTCGATGAGACCGAGATCGAAATGATCCGCCGGACGCTGGAGGACTAAATGGAATTCCTAGAACTTTTCTCATGGATGAAGGTCGGCGACGTTGGCACGCTCAGCGTCTTCCTTCTCCTCGGTATGTTCGCGCTTCTCGCGATTGGTATGCCCCTTGGTTTTGCTTCGGCATTCCTTGCGGTTATGGTTCTCGTGATGAAGTTCGGCCCGGAACTACTGTTCCGTGATTTTGGCAAAGGCCCGCTCTCGGTTCTCGGTCAGGCGGTTTATCGTCAGATGACGAACTACGTGCTGATTTCGGTGCCACTCTTTATCTTTATGGCGGCCCTGCTCGAGCGTTCGGGCATCGCTAAGGATATGTATAGCTCGCTGAACCTCTGGCTCAGCCGTATGCGTGGCGGTATCGCTATCGTGACCTCGATCATGGCCGTTATCATGGCTGCGATGTCGGGCATCATCGGTGGTGAAGTGGTTCTTTTGGGCCTCATCGCCCTGCCACAGATGCTTCGTCTTGGCTATAACCAGAACCTCGCGATCGGTACGATCTGTGCGTCGGGCTCGCTCGGCACCATGATCCCCCCGTCGATCGTTTTGATCTTCTACGGTCTTGTGACCGAAACTTCGATCAAAGCGCTCTTCACCGCGTCGTTCCTGCCGGGCTTTATGCTTGCTTCGTTCTTCATCATCTACATCCTTGTGCGCACGCGCATGGATCATTCCCTCGCTCCCTTGCCGCCCGAAGATCCGTCGGCACCCAAGGGCGCCGAAAAAGGGATGATGTTCCTTGGCTTCCTGTCGAAGTTCACCGTTTATGCTTCGGCTGCACTTCTTGTCCGTAACCTGTTCTTCACGGTAACCGGCCAAAACGAAGTCATCGAAGGCGTTGATCCTATTGCTCTCGGCATGGTCTCGGATCTTCCGTATCTTGCAGGTGCACTCGTACTTTCCTTTGTCACCATGCACTTCCTCGTTGGCAAAGAACGTGTCGCCACTGGCTGGGAAATGGGTAAGGGCCTCGTTGCTCCGATCATCGTGATCGGCGTGGTTCTCGGCTCTATCTACATGGGTATCACGGGCATCACCGAAGCTGCGGGTATGGGCGTCGTTGCCGTGTTCGTCATCGGCCTTTTGCGCCGCGAGATGACCTTCCTCATCGTGTGGGACAGCTTGATGCGCACGCTCAAGTCCACCGGTACGATCATCTGGGTGACCATCGGTGCATCGGCTCTTGCTGCTGCCTATACGCTGGCAGGTGGTCCGACCTATGTTGCGAACTTGATCGTCGCGGCTGAACTTCCCACGATGGGCATCATCCTCGTCATGATGGTGATCTTCCTGATCATGGGTATGTTTATGGACTGGATCGGCATTGTTCTTCTGATCATGCCCGTGTTCCTTCCGATCGTGCTTAAGCTTCCAGTTCAGGAACTTGGCGTTTTCGGTAGCCTTGATCCCAAGCACGTTTCGATCTGGTTTGGTGTGGTGTTCTGTATGAACATGCAGGTGAGCTTCCTCTCACCGCCGTTCGGCCCCGCTGCCTTCTATCTGAAGTCTGTGGCTCCGGCGCACATCTCCTTGACCGATATCTTCCGTGGGTTCCTGCCGTTCATGGCGCTCCAGCTGACTGCGCTGGGTGTGCTCTTGGTCTGGCCCCCGATCGTGTCGATCTTCCTATAAGATAAGAGCAAGGGCCGGTGTGAAAACGCCGGCCCTTCTTGATTCAAGAGTGGACACTACCCGCCTTTTATTCTTGAGGTTCATTTGAGCGCCGTCCTGCCCCGCGAAGAAAAAACAGCTTTTGGCGTCATGTTGATGGCGATGGCTGTTGCCTTCTTCATCTGCATCGACACCTCGGCCAAATGGCTCGCCCTTGCTGGCTTTCCCGTCGTGCAGATCGTTTTCGCCCGCTACGCAGGGCACATGGTTTATTCCTTTATCTACTTCTTCCCCAAAGAAGGTTGGTCGATGCTTCGCTCGAACGCGCCCAAGCGACAGTTCTTGCGCTCGTCCTTCTTGTTGGGAAGCACATTAGTAAACTTCATCGCCCTCAAGTACCTCCCCATCACCGTGACGACGACGATCCAATTCGCTCAACCCGTGCTCATATCGGTCCTCGCTATGATCTTCTTGGGGGAAAAGGTTGGCATCCGTCGCTTTGCCGCGATCATTGTGGGCTTTGTCGGTGTTGTCGTGGTGATCCAACCTTGGGGCGCCGAGTTCCAGCCCGCGATGCTTCTCAGTCTCGTCGTGCTGACCTTTGCCTCGCTCTACTTCATCCTCACGCGAATGCTTGCAGGGATCGAACATAATGCGACCCAGCAAGTCTGGTCCTCGACCCTTGCCGCGCTGGTCCTCATGCCATTTGCGATCCATGTTTGGGTTTGGCCCGAAACGCCGACACAGATCATCATCTTTTGTATCATCGGCTTCTTTGGCGCGATGGGTCACATCCTCGCCACTTGGGCAAGTCGTCTGGCCGGCGCATCAACGCTTGCACCCGTGGTTTACACTCAGGTGTTCTATGCGACGCTGGTTGGAGTTGTGCTCTTTGATACTTGGCCGACGATCTGGACTGCAGTGGGCGCTGCAATCATCATCGGCTCGGGCCTCTATATTTGGCAACGTGAACGCATCAAAGCGGCGCACACCAAATAAGAAAGGCCCCCAACTTGGGGGCCTTCTCAATAAGTCAATCGAACTTAACCGCGACCGATGAAGGGCATGCCCGAGGCCATGACCGTCATGAACTGAACGTTGGTGCCCAACGGAAGGTCCGCCATGTGCAACACCGATTCAGCAACATGCTTGACGTCGATCACAGGCTCGACCGCGATGGAGCCGTCAGCTTGCGGAACGCCTTGTGTCATTGCATGAGCCATATCGGTCAGCGCGTTGCCAATGTCGATCTGGCCGCAATCGATATTGAACTTGCGTCCGTCAAGCGAGATCGTGCGGGTCAAGCCGAGAACCGCGTGCTTGGATGCGGTATAAGGCGCTGAGCCCCAGCGCGGAACATAGGCCGAGACCGAGCCGTTGTTGATGATGCGTCCGCCCTGTGGGTCCTGACGGCGCATAATGCCGAAAGCGGCTCGCGCTGCGATGAATGCGCCGACAACGTTGATGTCGATCAGCTTGCGGAAGTCATCGACTGAAAGCTCGTCCACAGGTGCGCCTTTGACGCTCACACCTGCGTTGTTGAAGATCGCATCGAGATGTCCCCAGTCGGCAGCGGCAGCGCCGAAAACCTCTTCCACCTGCGCCTCATTGGTCACGTCACATTGCATAACGCGAGCATTTGCGTTGCCGTTGGCCGTTTCCTCAAGTGGCTCAACGCGCCGCCCCACGAGGCCTACGCGCCAACCTGCATCAAGAAATACCTTAGCTGTTGCGCGTCCAACGCCGGATCCTGCTCCGGTGATGATAATTGATTTCATATCAAAGTCCTTTCAGGGTCAGTGGTTGTCGCGCGGCAGGTTCTTGGCGATGCGCTGATACGCGGTCGCAAGTTCCAGACAGCCGCCTTGGGCAAGCTGGCCCACGTTTTTGCGATAGATTTCCTGCCATGGAGTATGGCTCACGATTTCGGGCTGCACCCAAGCGTCTTTACGAGCTTGCCATTCGGCCTCGTCCACCAAGGCGTTCATCGAAGAGGTGTTCAGATCGATCCGGACCGTGTCGCCGGTTTTCAGATAGGCAAGTCCTCCGCCCACAAGAGCCTCGGGCGAGGCGTTAAGGATAGAAGGGCTCTCCGAAGTGCCGGACTGGCGTCCGTCGCCTGCGGTCGGCATGTGCTTTACACCTTGGCGGATAAGATCATCTGGTGGCTGCATGTTCACCACTTCGGCTGATCCGGGGTAACCCACGCAACCCACGTTGCGGATAAAGAGAATGCAGCTTTCATCAATCTCGAGCGATTTGTCGTTGATCCGCTCGTGATAGTCTTCTGGTCCTTCGAACACGATGGCACGTGCCTCATAGGTGCCGTCCTTGAGATACCGCGTACGGAATTCTTCAGAGATGACCGAGGACTTAAGCAATGCGCTATCAAAGAGGTTGCCAGACAAAACGAGGAAACCCGCTTTGTTTTTGAGCGGTGCATCATAGGGCCAAATCACGCGGCGATCAGTTACTTCGATCCCCTCAAGGTTCTCGCCCATGGTCTTGCCCGTCGCGGTCATCACGCCGCTATGGATTTTGCCGTTGGCTTCAAGCTCGGCCATAACCGCAGGAACGCCGCCCGCACGATAAAAGGCCTCGCTCAGATACTCACCGGCGGGTTGCATGTTGACGATCAACGGGACGTCATAGCCAACGGTTTCCCAATCCTTCACATCCAGTTCGATCCCTGCATGACGCGCAATCGCCTGAAGGTGCGGCGGAGCGTTGGTTGAACCACCGATGGCCGTGCAAACGCGGATCGCGTTTTCAAAGCTCTCGCGGCTAAGGATGTCCGAGGGCTTGAGATCCTCATAGGCCATTTGCACAATGCGTTGGCCGGTCTTGTAGGCCATCGCCATTCGCTCTTGGAAAGGAGCAGGAATGGCCGACGAGCCGGTCAGCGTCATGCCAAGCGCCTCGGCCATGGCGTTCATCGTCGAAGCGGTGCCCATAGAGTTGCAGTGACCAAGCGAAGGCGCAGAGGCGCAAGCGCGGTCCATGAATTCATCATAGTCGATCTTGCCTTCGGACAGAAGGCGGCGGCTTTCCCAGATGACAGTGCCCGAACCGACGAGTTTGCCTTTCCAATGGCCGTCAAGCATCGGGCCACCGTTCAAACCAATGGCAGGGATGTCCATTGTGCAAGCCGCCATGAGCTGCGAAGGCGTGGTCTTGTCACAGCCTGTGGTCATGACAACGGCGTCGATGGGATATCCGTAAAGCAATTCGACCAGACCCAGATAGGCCAAGTTCCGGTCGAGCGCCGCTGTGGGGCGCTTGGCATTCTCAAAGATCGGATGCACAGGGAATTCCATAGGAATACCGCCTGCATCGCGGATGCCTGCCTTGATACGATCCATCAAGAAAACGTGGATCTTGTTACAAGGCGAAAGGTCGGATCCAGAGTTGGCGATGCCAATGATCGGCTTGCCTGCCTGCAACTCTTCGCGCGTGAACGCTTGGTTCAGATAGCGCTCTACATAGAGCGCCGTCATGCCCGGGTTGTTCGGGTTGTCGAACCATTCTTGCGAGCGGAACCGCTTGTTCGCGCGGGTATCAGACATCAGAATCCTCCCTGAGATTTCTCCGAATGCACTCCGCCGCGCACAGGAGACTTGTGACACAATTCCAATTTGGTATACCAAATGCAAGGGCAATCATCGCCCAAGGGAGGAAGATGAATGTTGAAATGCAAGATCGCAGCGCTTGGCGCTGCGCTATGGATTCTCGCGGCCGCTCCGGCCTTTGCCGAAATCGACATCGAGGCCGTTCAGACCTGTTTTGACGCCAAGGTCGCCACCGGCGAGCAACTGTCCTGCGTTGAAACCGCACATGCCGAATGCGCATCCTATCCTGCCGAAGCAATGAATGCCGCACTTCTTTGTTATACAGAGGCCAAAGACAGCTGGTCCGGCGCAATTGGCCAAGCGATGACTGGTGCAGCAACGTCGATCCAAGAAGGCGATTTCGTCAAACTTCAGATCAACGCCAAATATGATTTACTCGGAGCTCTACAGGCTTGCGATCGTAACGAAGAGCTCGCGATTGCCGCATCAGACCTGCCGAGCGACGTGATCGCTTTCTATAAAACGCAGTGCCAGTCCATGACCGTCGGCAATGTCTATGTCGCGATCCTCACCCGCATCAAAGCTTTCAATTAAGCGCGCCAATTTAAGAGGGACAACCATGATCGAAGAACCACGCCAGCTCACACTTCGCAAAAGCTTTCCCCGTCCAACCAAGGCGCAGATTGACGCTTTTCGCGATGTCCCAACCGGTTTTGTTTGCGATGCGATGGACGGGCAGGG
>JAYPUF010000109.1:0-8204 GCA_038133925.1 Marivivens sp.
TTCACACATAATATTTTCAACTTTATTCAACTTCGGTTCCTTTACTCTGCTTTAGCTATCGGTGCGCTTCAATGCCTCTTAGGTTGAAAAGAGGATAGTTATGCAGGCGGCCGAGAATTTCGATTTGGGGACAAGCGATCCTTTGAAGGAGGCCATTGCTTCGCGCGAGCAGGACGTGTTTTCTATCGTCGGCTATGCGCTAGAGGCGCAGAACGCGCAACTTGCGTTTCAACCAATCGTAACCGCAGAGGCCACCGATCGTGTCGCATTTTACGAAGGTCTCATTCGGGTCCGTGACTACATGGGCCGTATCATCCCTGCGAAACAGTTCATGTCCCGAATAGAGGAACATGATTTAGGGCGCGAAATTGACTGCGCCTCTCTAAGGTTGGGGATCGCAACGCTCAGTCGGTATCCGAATCTGCGGTTGTCGATAAACATGTCGGCGCGATCCATGGCTGATGGTAAGTGGCGTCGCACCTTGGATGAGGGTCTTGCTCGTTCCCCTCAGGTTGCCGAACGCCTCATACTCGAAATCAGCGAATCCTCCGCTATGCTCCTCCACGAGGTTCTCATACGTTTTATGGCAGAGATGCAGCCTTTGGGCGTTAGTTTTGCGCTTGATCACTTTGGCGGGGGGATGACGGCATTCAAACACCTCAAGGACTTTTTCTTTGATCTGGTGAAGATCGACCGTTGTTTTATTCATAACATTGACCAAAACCCTGAAAATCAGGTGCTGACAGAGGCTTTGGTTTCTGTCGCAAAACAGTTCGAGATGTTCGCCGTCGCAGAAGGCGTTGAAAACGAGCGGGAAACAGCAATACTGCAGGAATTGGGGGTCCACTGCTTGCAGGGTTATCACTTTGGCGTTCCGCGATTGCAGCTCTAGCCTTATGCTTTAGTTGTGTGAACAAACGTCACAGTGAAATTTTATTGCTCAAACGGAACGTAACCCCTAAACAATGTGCAGTCGCAGAAACTTTTTCGCATCTGCAAAATTTCCAGAGGGAGGTTCCCAATGACCAACGTCGTAATCGCATCTGCTGCGCGTACCGCAGTAGGTAGCTTTCTAGGTTCGTTCGCAAACACGCCAGCACATGAGCTTGGCGCTGCTGTGCTTAAAGAAGTAGTCGCACGCGCAGGCATCGATCCGGCCGAAGTTAGTGAAACCATCCTTGGGCAGGTTCTCACCGCTGGTCAGGGACAGAACCCCGCACGTCAGGCTCATATTCATGCAGGTCTTCCGATTGAAGCGGCTGCTTGGGGCATTAACCAAGTTTGTGGTTCGGGCCTTCGTGCAGTTGCCCTTGGTGCGCAGCACATCCAACTTGGTGACGCTTCGATTGTTGCCGCAGGTGGTCAAGAAAACATGTCCCTCGCAATGCACGCCGCTTATTTGCGCGCTGGGCAGAAGATGGGCGACTTGAAGATGGTCGACACGATGATCCGTGATGGCCTTTGGGATGCTTTCAACAACTACCATATGGGTCAAACCGCTGAGAACGTGGCGAATCAATGGGAAATCACCCGAGATATGCAGGACGCAATGGCGGTTGCATCACAGAACAAAGCCGAAGCCGCTCAAAAAGCAGGCAAGTTCGCTGACGAGATCGCCCCCTTCACTATCTCCACCCGCAAGGGCGACATCATTGTTGATAGCGATGAGTATATCCGTCATGGCGCAACCATCGACGCGATGCAAAAACTTCGCCCTGCGTTCACTAAGGACGGCTCGGTCACTGCTGCAAACGCCTCGGGTCTGAATGACGGTGCAGCCGCTACGCTCCTGATGTCCGCCGATGAGGCCGAGCGTCGTGGAATCGAACCACTCGCACGTATCGCCTCTTATGCGACAGCTGGCCTTGATCCGTCGATCATGGGCGTTGGCCCGATCATGGCGTCGCGTAAGGCGCTCGAAAAAGCCGGCTGGTCGGTAAATGACCTTGATCTCGTTGAAGCAAATGAAGCGTTCGCAGCTCAGGCCTGCGCTGTGAACAAGGACATGGGCTGGGATCCAGCAATCGTAAACGTAAACGGTGGTGCGATCGCGATTGGTCACCCGATTGGCGCTTCGGGCTGCCGTATTCTCAATACCCTTCTGTTTGAAATGAAGCGTCGCAATGCCAAGCGTGGTCTTGCAACGCTTTGCATCGGCGGCGGCATGGGTGTCGCGCTTTGCGTTGAACGTCCTTAATTTTTGAACAAATTGACCAAGAACGGGCGCGGAATTTTCCGCGCCCGTTCTCTTTGCGGTTGCAGAAAACTTGAGGCGCTTCTTTGCTGCGACTGCATTTCGCAAAATTGTTATTTTTATCAAAGTGTGCGGTCATACTGCGACCATGGTCCCGTGCTTGCATGCTGCAGCGCGACAATTCGACCGAGTAATAATATTGCGCAGTGTTTTTATTTTGGGTAATAGAGTTACAAGAAATTTTCTGGTTGGAGGAATACATATGTCCAGAATAGCACTCGTCACCGGCGGTAGCCGTGGAATCGGCGCAGCAATTTCAAAAGCTCTTAAGGATGCTGGCTATACCGTCGCTGCGACCTACGCAGGCAATGACGAAAAGGCCGCTGCCTTTACCGCTGAAACAGGCATCAAGACCTACAAGTGGAACGTTGCCGATTATGATGAATGTGCTGCTGGTATTGCCAAGGTCGAAGCAGAACTTGGCCCGATTGATGTGCTCGTGAATAATGCTGGTATCACTCGCGACGCTCCGTTCCACAAGATGACCCGCGAGCAGTGGCAGGAAGTCATGGACACGAACCTGTCTGGACTCTTCAACATGACCCACCCAATCTGGCCAGGCATGCGCGAGCGTAAATTTGGCCGTATCATCTCGATCTCGTCGATCAACGGTCAGAAGGGTCAATTCGGCCAAGCCAACTATTCTGCTGCAAAAGCGGGTGATCTTGGCTTTACCAAGGCGTTGGCGCAGGAAGGCGCACGGGCTGGTATCACTGTGAATGCAATCTGCCCTGGTTACATTGCAACCGAGATGGTTATGGCTGTGCCCGAAAAAGTGCGTGAATCGATCATTGGTCAGATTCCAGTTGGTCGCCTTGGCGAAGCAGAAGAGATCGCGCGCTGCGTTGTTTTCCTTGCATCGGATGACGCTGGTTTTGTTACCGGCTCGACCATCACTGCAAACGGCGGTCAGTATTTCGTCTAAAAATAGCGTAAGCTCAAAATCAAAGGGCCGGTCTAATGGACCGGCCCTTTTTGTTTGCTGTGGGAGGCGCTGTTAGTGCGCCGTCAACCTCGTGATTTCTTGTTTTACCTGAAGCTTTTGTTTTTTAAGTCGTGCCACTTCCTGATCGTTGTAAGCTGGATATTTCATCGCATCTTCGACAGCATTCGAGAGACTTTGATGCTTCTTCCGAAGTTCCTCGATATGCGAACTTAGGCTCATAGTCGTACTCCTCTGTTGTGGGTAAGGTGAGTGAATCACGCTTTCATAAATCTGTCACGTTGCATCGCAGCATTGAGCCTGTTTCAGCCGATTTCGATGAAAAGTCGCGAGTCGATTTAGTCAGAAAAGCTTAAATGCGCTCCGCTTCGTAAAATGGCCGACACGTTATCCGTATAGGATTCCGCGTCCCTTTCATGGTGCTCTCCGCGATGTAGAATCAATGGCGAAAGCAATTTGAACGGTGCTCTTCCATTTTTGCGTCCTTGGAGGATGAAAAGACCTGCCGGTTTTCCTGTTCTGGGCTGAATGGGAAGAACACAAATAGACCCCAAGAATTGCGCCGCAAAGGCCAAGGTCTCAGGTAAACGGTCGATCCTTTGAATGAGTGAAAAGTGGCCTCTCGGCTTGAGCCGCTTCGCCCCAACTTCGATCCAAGTTTGAAGCGGTGTTTCGCCCCCAAGTGCAATATCGCGACCGATGTCCTTTGCCGATGTACTGGCATCGCGATCGTAATAGGGCGGGTTCATTATGACATGGTCAAAGCTGCGGTTCCGAATGTCCTGCGGCAATCGAGAGAGATCGGTTTCGACGACTTCCATATCCGCCTTGTTCGCGGTGGCATTTTGTCTACACAGGTCTGCATAAAAGGGCTGAAGCTCGATCCCTGTCAGCGATAGCCCCTCAATACGGGCAGCGAGACAAAGGCTTGCCGCCCCCGCACCACATCCCAGTTCGAGTACCGTTTCACCGCACTTTGCAGGAACCGAAGCAGCAAGAAGGACAGGATCTATTCCAGCACGATAACCAGTCTTGGGCTGCAAGAGACGAAGTTTTCCCCCCAAGAATTCGTCGCAGGTCTGCTCAGTCATGTCTCGTCCATAAGTTCATTGTCGATGAGAATTTCCCGAGCATTCGTGTAATCATCATCGTGAACAACAAGACGGCGCGGCAATATGCCAATACTCCCGTCGAGGATGCTCATATTTACGTCAAACTCGAAGCAGTCTATACCCTCACCGTCCAAGAGTACCTTGGCATAGGCGATGACAGTTGGATCGTTTGTGCGCAAAAGCTCTTTCATAGAATTAGACCTAAGGCCGTCCGTGGTCTTTGCCAATACAAGCCGGAGCAAAACCGCATGAGTCTGGATGCCGCTGCAACCAAGCCCCATGAAAAGCTAGCAAGCGCGCTGGCCCACGAAATGGAAGCTGTGAACCAGATGATCCGTCTGCGGATGGCGTCGGAGCATGCGCCCCGAATCCCCGAAGTAACGGCACATTTGGTTGAAGCAGGTGGCAAGCGACTTCGCCCTATGTTGACGCTCGCGGCTGCAAAACTCTGTGGTTACGAGGGACCTTATCACATCCATTTGGCCGCCACGGTCGAGTTGATACACACCGCGACGCTGCTTCATGATGATGTGGTCGATGAGAGTGAACAACGCCGTGGTCGCCCGACTGCGAACCTATTGTGGGACAATACCTCTTCGGTTCTCGTTGGTGACTATCTTTTCTCGCGGTCCTTTCAGCTGATGGTCGAAACGGGTTCACTCCGTGTGTTGAACATCCTTGCGAATGCCTCCGCTACAATTGCCGAAGGTGAAGTCCTCCAGCTGACTGCCGCACGAAATCTGGCGACCACCGAAGAAACCTATCTCAAGGTCGTTCGTGGCAAGACAGCCGCTCTCTTCTCCGCGGCTACGCAGGTGGGCGGCGTCATTTCAGGTGCTGATGAATCCCACAACGAGGCGCTCTACAATTTCGGTGATGCGCTCGGCATCGCATTCCAGACTGTAGATGATCTTCTTGATCTCGGTGGCACTGCGGCGACGGGTAAGAATATTGGTGACGATTTCCGAGAGCGCAAGCTGACGCTACCGTTCATAAAGGGCATCGCCAAAGCTGACGACGCCGAGCGTAGCTTCTGGGTTCGCACCATAGAGAAGGGTAAGCAAGAAGACGGTGACCTTGAGCAGGCTCTCGAAATTCTCAAGCGTCACGGCGCTCTGGAAGAAACGCGAGTCGAAGCTCTGAAATGGGCAGAAACAGCCAAGGCGCAGCTCGACGTGCTGCCGACGCATGATATCCGCGACATGCTCTCGGATATCACGGACTATGTTGTTGCGCGGATCACCTAACCGCCGATCGGCGTGACCATCGTCCAGAATTGATCTCCGAATAGGGCTGCAGCTTCGTCTGCAGCCTTTTGTGTTTCGAAGAGTGCCCAGCATGTACTCCCCGAGCCGGACATTTCGCTATGAAGCGCGCTCAATTTGGCAAGTCGATCCAGAAGCGTGTCAACAGCCGGAACAAGCACACGAGTGCTTGGTGCAAGATCATTTCTCTGCTCTTTTAGCCAGACGACGAAGTCACCTTCTAGGGGGGAGAGTGGAGCGTTGTCGGTCTTGAAGTGCACAGAGAGATGCTCAAAGACATCTCTGGTCGGCACGTGCGCCAGCGGGTTTACCAAGAGGCACCACAGTCTCGGTAGAGCGGGCGCAGATGCAAGTGACTCCCCGATGCCTCGCATGAACATAGGCCTAGGGGCCATTGCGCAAACGGGGACATCAGCGCCGATCGTGAGCAGTGTTTCGTTGGAAGGCGGAGCTATGTCCCACAACTGAGCAAGACCAAGCGCTGTTGTTGCCGCATCCGATGAGCCGCCACCGATGCCGCCGCCATGAGGCAGGTTCTTAGTGAGGCGAATAAGTGCGCCTTTTCCCTCGGGTCGCATCATATTCGCGATTTTGAGAACTAGGTTCCGTTCGTCCGTGGGCACGCCTTCTGCAAACGGTCCGTCTACCTCTAGCGTTAGGTCTCTGGCATCTTCAAACGTCAGAAGATCACCTTGGTCTGCGAAAACCACAAGGCTGTCGAGCAAATGATATCCGTCTGAACGCTTGCCGATCACGTGAAGCGCAAGATTGATTTTTGCGCGCGCGAGGCGCTGTACCTTATTCACCAGAGGGCGAGAGCGGGTCAGCTCCCTCTTCTTCAAGAAGTCTGTCCAATCCGACGTCAAGCTTTCTGCGGATTCTTATGGCATCGCTTTCCTCGGGGCCAAATGAAAGGGCCCGCTTCCACTGAAAGTCAGCCTCGATTTTGCGCCCAACAGCCCAAAGAGCATCGCCAAGGTGGTCGTTCACAATAGGATCAACTGGTTCGAGTTCGGCTGCGCGTTCCATCTGGACTATCGCATCGTCATATTTGCCGAGCTGAAATTGAACCCAGCCAAGGCTGTCGACGATCGCACCGTTATCTGGTTCGATCTGCACGGCAGTTTCGATCATGGAGAGCGCTTCATCAAGTTTCTCGCCACGCTCAACCAATGAATATCCGAGGTAATTCAAAATTGACGGATGTGTCGGTACGATCTCGAGCGCGGCGCGGAAATGCGTTTCCGCTTCGGGCCAAAGGTCGAGGTCATGGTTAATGATCCCGAGCATGTAATGCGTATACCAGCGGATGTTATCATCAGCGTAGAGTTCAAGCGCGCGTTCATAAGCAGGCTTAGCCTCGCGCATAAGATCACGTCGACGTAGAACGTCCCCCAAAGAGGCGTGAGCAGCTGCGAGTTCAGGAAAATTGCGAGCGAGTGATTGAAGAACTTCGGTCGCGGCCTCAAGTCGATCTGCACGTTGCAATGCGTCTGCCCGCGCAAGTTCTGCATCGACAAAGGCCGGGTCATCCTGTGGCACCAAGGCATAGGTGTCATTGGCGAGATCAAAAAGACCTATCTGCTCAAAGAGATTACCAGTGAGCAGTAGAGCTTCGATATGGTTCGGATAGAGCGCATTGGCCGCGCGTGCGAATAGGATTGTGTATGTTGGGTCCGCCTCTCCAGCCATCACGCTTGCCGAGGTGAAAAGGAGTTCAGCGAGTCCTTCCTTTGGGCCGGAAACGAGTGAATAGGGGACACGTTCGCCGCTTTCTAGAGCGTCAACGAGGCTTTGGACCGAGGCGTCGAACTCACCGCCAAACACCTGATAAAGAAGTGCCAGTGCATCTTGGTTGCGGCCAAGCTGGCTCAGGATTTGTGCATGAGCGAGAGTTCCGCGTCGCGTTTGTTGAATCCTCTCATTGCCCTCTTGCGATAAAAGCGCGTCGGCTCCTTCAAAATCTCCAACCGAGGCCAATGCCAAGGCTTTGTTGAAGACTGCGAAATGCGTCATCCCTGGCACTTCACCGGCGGCATCGAAAGCTGCGAGTGCTTCGGTGATTTTACCCTGTCCAAAGGTCGCCCAAGCCTTTGCGATCTCGTCGATCAGCGGGCTAATCTCTTGGCCCTCTTCCAAATCTTCCAGAACGTCGTCCCAAGCATCGTTCTTCGCATCGCTGACGAGGAATGCAAGGTTCCCGACTTGGCTGTTGACCTCAAGGTCGCGCAGTTTTTGCGCATGGGGGACCGCGGCCTCGAACGCTCCGAGTGACAAGTAGGTGTAAACAGTGCTGTCGAGCATGCCGAGGTTATCGGGTGCATCTTGTAGAGCACGTTCAAAGTATTCAGCTGAAGACAGGAAGTCGCGATCAAAATTAGCCTGACGGGCAGCGAGATAAGCGCCAAGGCTTCCCTCTGCTAAAGCGTTTGTGCTTAGAAATGGAAGGGCTGAAAGGCAGAGCGCAATCGCGCGAGTAAGTCTTTTGGGCACAGAGCTGTCCTTGGGGCAAGTGTTGCACTTAACGTAGCGCTGTGGGGCAGGAGGGGCAATCTCTGCCGATCAAGAACACGCAGCTTCCCGCAAAAGTGAAGGGGCCCGAAGGCCCCTTTTGACTTACATATTCGGGT
>JAYPUF010000110.1:0-8169 GCA_038133925.1 Marivivens sp.
ACAAGGTCGAAGAGCTTCGCAATGAAATGGCCCAAGTCGGTCAGTATGTCGGCGTAGACATCAGCGAATTCCGCCGCATCGTTCAGCAGGTACAGAAGGGCGAGAAAGAAGCCCGTCAGGCCAAGAAAGAAATGGTCGAAGCGAACCTTCGTCTCGTGATTTCTATTGCCAAGAAATATACCAACCGCGGGCTGCAATTCCTTGACCTTATTCAGGAAGGTAACATCGGCCTGATGAAGGCAGTCGATAAGTTCGAATATCGCCGCGGTTACAAGTTCTCGACCTACGCGACATGGTGGATCCGTCAGGCGATCACCCGTTCGATCGCTGATCAGGCCCGCACGATCCGTATTCCGGTCCATATGATCGAAACGATTAACAAGCTGGTCCGCACCGGTCGTCAGATGCTGCACGAAATCGGCCGCGAACCGACACCGGAAGAACTTGCAGAAAAGCTGCAGATGCCGCTCGAGAAGGTCCGCAAGGTGATGAAGATCGCCAAGGAGCCGATCTCGCTCGAAACGCCGATCGGCGACGAAGAAGACAGCCAGCTTGGCGATTTCATCGAGGATAAGAACGCGATCCTGCCGCTGGATTCCGCTATTCAGGAAAACCTCAAGGAAACCACGACGCGTGTTCTGGCCTCGCTTACCCCGCGTGAAGAGCGCGTTCTTCGTATGCGTTTCGGCATCGGCATGAACACCGACCACACTCTGGAAGAAGTCGGTCAGCAGTTCAGCGTGACCCGCGAACGTATCCGTCAGATCGAAGCCAAGGCGCTCCGCAAGCTCAAGCACCCGAGCCGCTCGCGCAAACTGCGCAGCTTCCTGGACCAGTGATTATAGCGCCCCCGAAAGGGGGCGTTTTTGCTTGGTCATCACATTGACTATCTTCACAGAGCGATTTGTCCTAAACTTTGACCAGTTTGGTGGCGAGGACCTCGCATGAAAGCACTCCTAGCAACTGTAATCTTATTTCCAACGGTAAGTTTTGCTGACTGCGTTGGCTCGGATCCGTTATTCTTATGTACTTTCAAAAATGGGAAAAAATCGGTGGAGCTTTGCCTTGGAGGCGGCCTCATTAACTATTCTTATGGTCCAAATGGTGGACAGCCCGAGCTCGCCCTGAGCCTGAAAGTCACCGATGTAGATTATATCCCATGGGCAGGTATCGGTCGTTATGTCGGAGAAACGGTTATCGTCCCTAATAACGGCTATAGCTATGAAATAAGTTATAGTTTTGATCGTAATGATCCTAATCGACCGACCGAGGGCGGAATCAATGTTTTCCAAGGTGTCGAGCAGATCGCGACGCTCACATGCGATACCGATAGTATCTCTGCCAGTGACTTCTATCCCCTTTTCCAAGCGCGTGAGGCCGCAGGTCTCTTTTATTGCATTGAAACAGGAGATTGGGGCACCCGTTGTGGGAGCTGATGCCCAATGAACACCCTTTTTGAAATATCGACCCGTGGTCAGGGTCTTTATGAGTTTACCCGTGACGTTATGCGCTGGGCCGAAGGGACGGGTGTGCGGGAAGGGCTGCTGACGCTGTTTGTTCAACACACGTCTTGTTCGCTCCTTATTCAGGAAAACGCTGATCCCGAGGTGCGAGTGGACATGCGCGAATACTTTCAACGGCTTGTACCTCCGACGACCGACCCGTCGATGTCTTATCTGACGCATACCTATGAAGGCCCTGATGATATGCCCGCGCATATCAAAGCGGCGCTGCTTCCTGTGAGCCTCTCAATCCCTGTTTTTAGTGGACTGCCGGCACTTGGTACATGGCAGGGGATTTATCTCTTCGAGCATCGCGATAGGCCGCATTCGCGCCGGATTGCGGCACATATCGGATAACTGAGGGAACTTTTCTGCACCGTCATGGTTGTATCTGTGAAAGCCGCGATGATTGAGCGGCACATCTGATAGAACAGGAGCGTACGATGGCTGCAAAAGCAGAAACCCCCGAAGACCTTAAAGCACATTTTGAAACCCTTTCCGCTGACGTGCAGGCACTGGCGGCTAGCGTTGCGCAGCTCACCAAAGCCGAAGGCGAAAAGCTCAAAGCAAAGGGTCACGAACAGTATGAGGCTCTTGCGTCCGAGGCTGCTGTACGCGGTCGTCAGGCAAGCGCTGCGGTGCAGGAAAACCCCGGTGCCGCGATCGCACTCGCTAGCGGTGTGGGTTTCCTAGCGGGGCTTCTTCTGGGTCGAAAATAATATGAGCTATTTGAGTGACCGCATAGCCTTTGGTTCGAAAAAGGCAGGTTTGGCCGTCGCCGGGGCTATTCTGATTGCAGTTGGGATTGGATTTCTGACAGCTTCTGGCTGGGCTCTGGTTGCGGATCAGTACGGCGCTCAGATGGCGAATTTTGTAATCGGTGCTGTGTTTCTGGGGGGCGGTTTGCTTGTGCTCGCATTCAGGCCCTCCAAACCTCCACCCCCTCAACAGATGAGCGGGGCACTCATTGCAGCCTTCATTTCAGGTCTGCAACAAGGTCGAAACGTTAATCGCTAAGTCTATGGTCGCACTCATGAGAGCGACCATTAGTCAATGTAGGCCCCTCAATCTTGCGGCTCGAAAAAGACTCTACCCAAACTGTAGATGCTCCCCTATAGTGGTTGTGGATAAGTCGGGGGATAACTCGACATCAATAAGAGCGGTAAAGAATGAGGACAGGCCTATGCGTTGCCCATTTTGTGGAAACGTCGATACTCAAGTAAAAGACTCCCGTCCCGCAGAGGATCACGTCGCGATACGACGCCGTCGTTTTTGCCCTGCGTGTGGCGGACGTTTCACAACCTATGAACGCGTGCAGCTGCGTGATCTTGTGGTAATCAAATCTAACGGACGGCGTGAAGACTTTGATCGTGACAAGCTTGAGCGTTCGATCCGCATCGCGCTCCAGAAACGTCCAGTAGAGCCTGAACGCATGGATCAGATGATCTCGGGTATCGTGCGTCGTCTGGAAAGTATGGGCGAGACCGATATTCCCTCGAGCACTATTGGCGAGATCGTGATGGAGAGCCTCGCTCGGATCGATACCGTTGCCTACGTGCGCTTTGCAAGTGTCTACAAGAACTTCCAAGCCGCTGGCGACTTCGATAAATTCATCGACGAACTCAGACCAGATACTAAGCCGGACGAGTGAACAAAGCGACTGACGAGCGCTATATGCAAATGGCCCTGTCGCTCGGGCGACGGGGTCTTGGTCGTGTCTGGCCGAACCCTTCTGTCGGATGTGTGATCGTTAAAGATGGGCGGGTCGTTGGACGTGGTCGCACTGCCGACGGTGGGAGGCCCCATGCCGAACCTCAGGCGCTTGCCATGGCGGGCACTGCTGCAAAAGGGGCGACCGCCTACGTAACGCTCGAGCCCTGCGCTCATTTCGGCAAGACCCCGCCTTGCGCGAATGCATTGATTGAGGCTGGCGTGGCGCGTGTCGTGATCGCTTGCAAAGATCCAGATCCAAGGGTCAATGGCGGGGGGAGCGCAATGCTCCGCGCTGCGGGAATAGACGTTACCGTTGGGATTTGCGAAGCAGAGGCTCGGCGCGACAACGTTGGATTCTTGAGCAAGGTGGAGCGTGGTCGTCCTATTGTGACGCTTAAGCTCGCTACGACGCTCGATGGGCGGATCGCAACTTCAAGCGGTGAGAGCCAGTGGATCACAGGGCCAGAGGCGCGCCGCCGCGTTCATATGCAACGCGCTACGCATGACGCGGTCATGGTCGGAGCAGGGACGGTGCGGGCGGATGATCCTTCGCTTACAGTGCGCGGCATTGGGATCGAGCGCCAACCGGCAAGAGTTGTCATCAGCGGCAGCGGGAAACTCCCCAAGACCTGCAATTTAACGCAAACGGCATCAGAAATACCTGTTTTTCTTTGCCATTCTGCGACTTCTGATGTCAGCGCTTGGACCATGCAAGGGGTAACTTCGGTGCCACTTTCAAAGGGTGATGACGTTTCCGAGGCGTTGAGTGCGCTTGGGACTTTGGGGCTCACGCGCGTTTATTGCGAGGGTGGAGGGCAGCTTGCTGCTTCGCTCCTAAATGCGGGTCTCATTGACGAATTGGTTCTCTTTACGGCCGGAAAAGCCATTGGGGCGGATGGTCGAGCGGGTCTTGGCGATTTGGGACTTGAACGGCTCGTGGATGCTCCGAGTTTTACGATGATCAGCCATGAGAATGTCGGCGACGACGTGATGACACGTTGGTGCAAAGCCTAGCGCCACAAAGGTGCGAAACTTGCAAAAATTCCCTGAAGCTTTGAGAGAAATCTATTGCCCAATGTAATGTCGTGCAGCTCGCCATGTGCAAGCCGCTCAATGACAACCTCTGGTGGACAGGGCCGCCCAGTGACGGGATCAAAGTACCTTGGGTAATCAATCAGGACTGCATGCACCAAAGCGATGAGATCGGGCCGTGCGGTCCGTCGGAGTACCGGTAAAGTGCGATCATCCGTTAGCCCCCAGCCGCTGTAAAATGGCTGACCATAGCAGGTGACCCGTTTGCCTCGTAGAAGGGCTTCGAAGCCAAGGGTCGAGGTCATCGTCCACACCTCGTCCACTGCCGAAAGAGCGGTGATCGGGTCCGTTTGGGTCAAGATGGCATCTGCAAATGTCTCGGCATGATCGACACAGCCTGCCCGAAGACCCGCCTCGACATCGGGATGTGGTTTATAGAGAATTACAGCTGCTGGATTAGCTGTACGTGTCGCCTCTAGCAGCGCTTGGTTTGTCGAAATGTCCTGTGTCCCCAAACGGATGGAGGCGTCGTCTTCGACCTGACCAGGTACGAGAATCCGTCTTCCTACGGGTATTCCCGCAGGCAGGGCCGCGCCGCCGAGATTATATTTGCTTAGGTTGTTCTTTGTGATGGCGCGGAGAAGCGTTTCGGCTCTTTGGCGGGCGTGATTGGGAAGCGCGGTGGATGCCTCGATCAATTCTTCCAGACGGCTTGGGCGGCTGGGGTCGTAGTAGATGCCAAGATCGTCGAGCACGAGGCTGAGTGGGGGCGTGAGCGCGGCACCAAGGCCCCTTGAACGTAGGAATCCGTCTTCGACCCCCACGGCGCCCGCATCGTGCAATTCAACGGTTGTTTTGCCCGCCCAACTCATGAGCCGCATGTTGCGGCGCTCGGCGATCGACGCTGCTTTGGAGGTTTTTGCAAAGCGGATCGCTTTTGTATCCCCAAAGAACCTCTGCAGCGGTTTGCGCTTCCAAAGGCGCATATTGGTTGCTACCCAACCGCGATGATCATCCCGCCAAGCTCTGACCTCTGCTTCGAGCGTGTTTAGCGCATCTTCGAATGTACACAGTGTATCCCGATAGGGGTCATACCATATCGGATAAAGGATCATTGCAGCGGCGAATAGTTGGGCGCGCGTGAGCGAACGCTGGCGGCGCGCAAGCGGCACTTGGTCTTCTGTTAGGCCCCAACCGGCGTAAAAAGGTTGCCCGTAAACTCGAGGTTTGTGACCGGCAAGTATGGCTTCGAACCCCAATTGTGAAGACACAGTGTAGACGGCGATGGCCCCTTCGAGCAGGCTGTGCGTAGAGACATTCTGGTCGAAGAATTCGGTTTGAGCGTCACAATCCTCGGGCGTCAGATAGCCTTCTCTGGCCCCGCCCAGCGTTTCGGGATGTGCTTTGACGAGGATAGTGGCGTTTGGATAGGCCTCGCGAGCGTCAAAGAGCATTTCCCGAAAAGTATTGCGGTTCGCACGACTTGCCGTCACAGCCGCGTCGCCTTTGGTTTGGTCAATGACCAGCACATAGCCCGGAGGTGGAGCCGCAGCCTCTGGGTCGTGGTTGTTGTATTTGCTCAGGTGCGAACGGCGAAGCCGCTCAATGCCAGATCTCGCACGGTTTAAAAGTTGCGTATCATCAAGAGGGTGCGTCTTGAGCAGGTGTTCGAGATCGCTTGGGACTTCGGGGTCAAAATGAAGCCCTGAACTGTCGATATGTAGGCCGAGAGGGGGTTCCTTGCCGATGCGCCCGGGAAGAACAGAACGCAAAAAGGCATCCTCGGCCCGAATGATCTTGTGACCCGTTTTTTCTGCGACAGTCTCACCTCTTGGGGAGGTAGGAGACTGACCCCAGACGCCGATCAGATCGTCGTCACCTTTGGGGATACCAAGGGTGATGTCGAACCCAACAAGGTCCAGAATTCGGCGTATCCTAGTTTGAGTCAGAAAGCCGCCATTATAAACAAAAAGGCGCCGCCGAGGGGTGTCGGCAGCGCCAAAGGGGTCGTTCCAGTTGGGCATTACTGTGAGCTGCTCGCTGACGAGGTCAGTCCAGTAACAGAACTCAACGTACCTGTGAGTGCCGAAATGGTCTTGTTGAACTGAACAATCGGAGCTTCTGTCACGTAGACGGTGTCTTCGTCACGGATTGCAAAGTCTCGTGCCATGAACATGCCGTTTGGCTTGGTCAGGTCTAAAACATAAACAACGCGCTGCGAGCCGCTTAGATCGGTGCGACCTGTAAGCGGGTTGGCGATTTCGGCAGGCTCGTTGCGGAAAACAAACACGCCCGTTGGGTCAGCGGTCGATGAGCTGAGGCCACCAACCTGCGCAAGTGCTTCGATTGCCGAGATCGTGCGGCTTTCAAAAGGAACTTCGGTCTGCGAGCCAGTTGCGCCCATAGCTGTAAAGCTGCGTTGGTCCGCCTCGATGATGATGCGATCCCCGCCGCGCAAAGCGATGTCATTGGCAGGGTGGTCGTAGAGGTCTTGGAACCAGACTTTGCCGACTTTGTCGCCACGCACAACTTTGACCAATGCAATTTCCGGCTCGATGCTGACGCCGCCAGCAGCGGCAAGCATGGCCGAAAGGGTGCGGGTCGGACGCTCAATCGGGAATACACCTTGACCAGATGCACCGACGATAGAAACGGTTGCGCCATCGCCAGCGAGCCGTCTGACCTGAACCTGCGGGTCGGGTGTCTGATCGCCAAGCTTTTCTGTGATCAGGCGGCGAATGGCTTCGGGTGTGTTGCCCGCAGCGCGGACACGGCCCGCGTAGGGAACAAAAATAAAGCCTGCGCCATCGACTTGCACTTCGTCTAGGACGGTCGCGTTCTGGCCCTGCGGGACAAGAAGGCCATCGTCAACGTTTTCCCAAATGGTAAGGCCAAGAACGTCGCCCGGCTGGATCGTGTCAGAGCCCACGATACCGGCGTTTAAGAAGGTATCGTCAAATCCATAAGCGGGGGCGACGGATGCGATGTAGTTCACACGGTCATCGACGGTGATGATAAAGCTGTCGCCTTCTCACAGAACGGAGCCTGCATAGATTTCCGACTTATTAGGACCGGAACGGGGCAATGCCGCACAAGATGCGGTGAGGGCAACTGCGGCAACAAGTGCCGCGCCTCGTGCGAAGCGCAAACGGTTGGAGTTCACTGCTCGGTCTCCTCGACCTATGTTATTCTGCCTCAAGTTTTGTCTCTAAAGTATCGAAATGTGATGGGAAAATCTAGCTAGAAGCATAGCAGCCCGCGGCTGCGGCTTTATGTGTTGCGATTGTGCCGCGAGGCCGTTGCCAACCACTAGGCGTTGTGGCGGTTAGCTAATGACACGCAAAGCCTGCCGTGGAGGAGCCTTGCCAGCTTTGAGAGCATCATAAGGATCGTCACTATCGAGCATCATATCGACGACTTGCCGCAAGAGTTGTCGGCGTCCACGAGAAGAGTAGAAACCGCCAGGTACTTAGCTCGTTTCGAGGAGAAAACGGCGATAATCACGATATGCAATACTGTCGGGGCGTCCGGGCTGCGCAAAGAAGTCTTCGAGTGGGAGTGTCGATACGAATTCGGGTTTATCATAGACGGCACGGCCAAAGACCTTGAGTGGGATGGACCGCCAGAGCACCTGTTGGGCCGCAGTGGAATTCACAGTGACGGCAGTGCGAGCATGATCGAGAAGCGTCGCTAATTTGCCACCGCGCACATAATGGATGCGACCAGAAAGGTCGTACTCTTGTTCAAGATCACGCAGAATACGCCGGATCGGGCTTCGACCATTTTCAAGTGGATGTGCCTTGAAAACGAGATGGTGGTGCTGCGGTGCACCTTTGTCAAAACCCTCGACGACGAGACGCAGAAATTCTTCCATCCGCGTGAATGGCGAATGCATCTGAAAGCTAGAGTCGTGCTCAAGCTG
>JAYPUF010000111.1:0-8131 GCA_038133925.1 Marivivens sp.
GCTGGACCTCGATCACGGATCAATACGAAACACGCATGTTCGCGCTTAAGCAAAAAGCCCGCGTGGACAGTGTCTATAAGCCTGCACCGCCCGAAACGCTTTATCTCGACGATGTTGCTTGGGATGCCAAAGTTGGTGCGCGCCGCGTTCTGCAATACACGGCATTGCCTCAGTCTCTGGGGCCTGGTGTCATAGATGCCGGTGGTCGTATTGGTCGTGATTTCGCCCCAGAGCGCCAGCAAGAGAGCATCAGTCTGTTTGGTTCACTCACCGCGCACATCAAGACCAAGCTCGATAAAGGCCCTGTTGTCATTGCATCTTATTCGGAAGGCGCACGTGAACGTCTCATGGGGCTTCTCGAAGACGAGGGAATAGGCGAGACGATTGAAGTCTCCGATCACTCGCGCGTTGAGAAAACCGGTATCTACCTGACCGTTTGGCCGCTCGATCACGGGTTCGAGACAAAGGACCTCACGGTTATTTCCGAACAAGACGTTCTGGGCGACCGTCTGATCCGCCAGACCCGCAAAAAGCGCCGCGCCGAGAATTTCCTCACCGAAACCCAGAGCCTCTCTCCGGGGGATCTCGTGGTCCACGTCGATCACGGCGTCGGCCGCTTCCTCGGGCTCGAGGTGGTTACGGCGGCTGGCGCGGCACATGAATGTATTGCGCTCGAATATGCCGAAAACGCCAAGCTGTATCTGCCTGTCGAGAATATCGAACTTCTCTCGCGGTTTGGTCATGAAGAGGGGCTTCTCGACCGTCTCGGCGGCGGCGCATGGCAGGCAAAAAAGGCCCGTCTCAAAGAACGCATCCGCCAAATGGCCGAGCGGCTTATCCGTGTCGCGGCCGAACGTCACCTGCGAAAAGCGCCCGTGCTCACGCCGCCTGACGGGATGTGGGATCAATTCCTTGCCCGTTTCCCATATGCCGAAACCGATGATCAGCTTCAGGCCATCTCGGATGTGCTTGAGGATCTGGACAGCGGCGCACCAATGGACCGACTTATTTGCGGTGACGTAGGCTTTGGTAAGACCGAGGTCGCGATCCGAGCCGCCTTTGTCGCTGCGATGTCGGGAGTGCAAGTTGCTCTGATCGCACCGACCACGCTCCTTGCACGTCAGCACTATAAGAGCTTTGCCGAGCGGTTCCGTGGCTTTCCGATCAATGTCGCGCCGCTCTCACGCTTTGTCTCGACCAACGACGCGAACCGCACTCGCGAAGGCATGACGAACGGGCAGGTTGACATCGTCATCGGCACCCATGCGCTCCTTGCCAAGTCGGTCAAGTTCAAGAACCTCGGCCTTCTCATCATCGACGAGGAACAGCACTTTGGCGTTCAGCACAAAGAGCGGCTCAAGCAGATGCGCTCGAATATCCACGTGCTCACGCTGACGGCAACGCCGATCCCCCGCACGCTCCAGCTGTCGCTCTCGGGCGTGCGCGAGCTGTCGATCATCGGCACGCCGCCCATCGACCGTCTGGCGATCCGCACCTATGTCTCCGAGTTCGACACCGTCACCCTACTCGAGGCGCTGTTGCGCGAACATTATCGCGGCGGCCAGTCCTTCTTTGTGGTGCCACGCATCGCTGACCTTGCCGAGATCGAGGATTGGGTCAAACGCGAGGTCCCCGAGGTATCTTATGTCATTGCCCATGGTCAGATGGCGGCGGGCGAGCTTGATGACCGCATGAACGCCTTTTACGACGGCAAATACGACGTGCTCATCGCGACCACGATTGTGGAATCCGGTCTCGACATTCCGACCGCTAACACGATGATCGTGCATCGCGCCGATATGTTTGGCCTTGCCCAGCTCTATCAGATCAGGGGCCGCGTGGGCCGCTCCAAGATCCGCGCCTATGCCTATCTGACCACCAAACCGCGCGCCAAACTCACTCCGCAGGCCGAGAAGCGTCTGCGCGTGCTCGGCAGCCTCGACACCCTCGGGGCAGGCTTCACCCTTGCCAGCCAAGACCTTGATATCCGCGGGGCAGGGAACCTCCTTGGCGAGGAGCAGTCTGGCCAGATGCGCGAAGTCGGCTTTGAACTCTATCAACAGATGCTCGAGGACGAGATCGCCCGCATCAAGTCAGGCGGCGGCGAAGGCATGCTGGGCGACGACACGGGCCAATGGGCGCCGCAGATCAACCTCGGCGTGCCCGTTCTCATCCCCGAGAGCTATGTCCCCGATCTCGACGTGCGTCTCGGGCTCTATCGCCGCCTCTCGGACCTGTCGACCAAGGTGGAACTCGAAGGTTTTGCCGCCGAGCTGATCGACCGCTTTGGCAAACTCCCCAAAGAGGTCAACACGCTCCTCCTTATCGTGCGGATCAAGGCCATGTGCAAACGCGCAGGGATCAGCCACCTCGACGGCGGCCCCAAAGGCGCGACGATCCGCTTCCACAACGACAAATTCGCATCCCCTGCGGGTCTTGTGGAGTTCATCAACGACCAGAAGGGCCTCGCCAAAGTCAAAGACAACAAGATCGTCATCCGCCGCGACTGGGTGAAGGACGCGGATAAGATCAAAGGGGCGTTCGCGATCGCGAGGGATTTGGCGGAGAAGGTGAAGTCTGCCTAAATATTTTACGATACGCTTGTTTTTGCTTGATGGAACTTCAGGCAACTGATGCTGCGTCTGGGAAGTCGCCAAATGATCGGCAGCGCGGCACCTTAAATCTAGCGCTACTATCTGCCTAGAAAAGCGCCGGCGTAGAGCGGATTGGCAGAGTCTTCATAGAAAACGCCGGAGTTTGAAGTTGCTCCGTCACCGTGTAGGTTGCCATGTAGCTTGGCGTTATAAGATGATGAGTTCACAACGAGAGTCAGGTTTTCTGCATCTATTGTTCCATCGCTATTAACCGCCATGCCCAGCCCTGTGAGGCTTGAGTTGTTGGTGTTTCCTTGGATGCGCGCGAGGTTGGTGTTAAAGTTAACATCCATTGCAAATGAACCAAATTCGGTAAAGCCGCCACCAAAACGATCACCGATGACGAAATTGCCCTGATAGCTCGCAACACCTTCAGTTGGTTGATTGGTGATCAGAGGTCCAGCGGTAGCGATGCCGCTACCATAGGCCGATTGACCGTAGACGGCGTAAGTTTCAAAGTCGTCGAGGAAATAGACAGTCGCCGTTATTCTAGTCGGGCCAATGTAGGCATTTCCGGTGTAATAATATCCGAAGTTGTCTGACCCAGTGTACGTTAAGCTGTTTGTATCAAAGTATACGGGAGACACATCGTCAACACTCAGGCCATCTAATGCGGCAGCGTCGGGGCCAATTCCTACGATTGAAAGATTGCCAGCTGTTGTCTCTACTGCGGAACGCGTGACCCCATAGCCATCGGAAAAAACCGCAACTGTTGAATATGTATTCGTTGGTGCAGGGTCACTGGTACAGGCGGCGACAAACAGAACCACAATAGTAGGACAAATATTGCGCAGCATGGAGGAGCACTCCCGTTAAGTCTTTATATGAGACTTTTAAGGGGAATATTTTATTCAGACCAGAACGCGTTGGGCTACTAAACGCTATGCTTTAGGGTCATTTACCACCCCCGCCAAATCCAGCCGCCGCCTAGAATCCTGCTGCTGTCGCTCTCGTAGAACACACAGGCCTGACCGGGGGAGACGCCTTCTTCGGCGGTCATGAGCTCGACCTCGGCTGTGGTGGCCGAGAGGGGGCGGATGATGGCTTCGGCGGGCGGGCGGGTCGAGCGGACTTTGACCGAGACGTGCCACTCCTTGCGGCTCTCGAATGGCTCGTCGCCAAGCCAGTTGATCTCGCGCACGGGGACCGTCCGCGTGGCGAGGAGGTCCTTGGAGCCGACCACCACCTGTTTCTTGTCCACATCGAGCCGCACCACATAGAGCGGGTCGGCAAGCCCTCCGATCCCCAGACCGCGGCGCTGGCCGATGGTGTAGTGGATCACGCCGCGATGGGTGCCAAGGACGTTGCCTTCGGTATCGACGATCTCGCCTTCCTCGGCGGCACCGGGGCGAAGTTTCTCGATCACCGAGGCATAGTTGCCGTTGGGCACAAAGCAGATGTCCTGACTGTCGGGCTTGTCCGCCACGGCCAGCCCGTATTTCGCCGCCAATTCGCGGGTTGCGGCCTTGGAGGGCAGGTGGCCCAGCGGGAAGCGCAGGTAATCGAGCTGCTCGGGCGTGGTGGAAAAGAGGAAATAGGACTGGTCGCGGTTCGCATCCGTAGCGCAGTGCAGCTCGGGGCCCCTGGCACCTATCTTACGCTGGATGTAATGGCCTGTTGCCATGCAGTCCGCATCAAGGTCTTTGGCGGTCTGGAGAAGGTCCTTGAACTTCACGCGCTCGTTGCAGCGGATGCAAGGCACAGGGGTTGCGCCCGCAAGGTAACTCTCGGCGAATTCGTCGATCACCGCGTCTTTGAAGATGTTTTCATAATCGAGCACATAATGGGGGAAGCCCATTTCCTCGGCCACGCGGCGCGCATCATGGATGTCACGTCCAGCGCAGCAGGCGCCCTTTTTCGCAAGAGCGGCCCCGTGATCATAGAGCTGGAGCGTGACGCCCACCACGTCATAACCCTCTTCGGCAAGCTGGGCGGCCACGACCGAGCTATCGACCCCGCCGGACATCGCGACGACGACGCGGGTTTCGCTGGGCGGCTTGGCAAAGCCAAGGGAGTTGAGGGGCGTTTCGAGGGGCATGGGCCTCTCCTTGTTCATAGGGCCGAGGTGCGTCGGAATATATGAAAATGCGAGATACTCTCAAGAGGCGGTTTCAGGTCTCGTTAAATTCCGCACCGTAATTTTCTGCATACAGATCACAAAGGGGTGAGACATGTATCTGAAAAAGGTGAACGGGCCGCGGATCGTCACGCTGGCTGATGGAACAACGATGACTCGTGCTGACCTACCAAAAGCTGGGGTGCGGCGCTGGGTGGCCTCGCGCAAGGCGGCGGTTGTGCGGGCCGTTGGTGCGGGACTGATTGAGAGGATCGAGGCGCTTGAGCTATATTCGCTCAGTGACGAGGAGTTTTCCGAATGGGAGACTGCGGTGAAATCTCATGGCGAAGGGGCTCTGAGAGCGACAGCGTTACAGCGCTATAGACAACCCTAAGTGGTGTATGCAATGCTTCCACCATGGTAACGGGTAATTAACCATTTGGTTGGTAGTGTGGTTTTCGAAACAGAGCTCAAACGAGGAAACCGATGCGCGTATTGCTTGTTGAAGACGATCCTACGACTGCGAAGAGCATTGAGCTAATGCTCACTCATGCCAATGTGAATGTCTATTCGACCGACCTTGGCGAAGAGGGGATCGATCTTGCTAAACTCTATGATTATGATTTGATTTTGCTGGATCTGAACCTGCCTGACATGAACGGGCACGAGGTTCTGCGACAGTTGCGGATGGCGCGGATCGAAACTCCCATACTTATCTTAAGTGGTGATGATAACACCGAGAGTAAGCTCAAGGGTTTTGGGTTTGGTGCTGATGACTATATGACCAAGCCGTTTCATCGAGAGGAGCTTGTGGCTCGGATCCATGCGATTATTCGGCGCTCAAAAGGTCACTCGCAGTCAGTCATTAAGACAGGCCGCGTGAATGTGAATCTTGATGCCAAAACTGTCGATGTGGATGGCTGCACGGTCCATTTGACGGGCAAAGAATATCAAATGCTTGAGTTGTTATCGCTGCGTAAAGGCACGACTCTGACCAAAGAGATGTTCTTGAATCATCTTTATGGGGGAATGGATGAGCCGGAGCTGAAAATTATCGACGTCTTCATTTGTAAGTTGCGCAAGAAGCTTGCCGAGGCGACGGGCGGCGAAAACCATATCGAAACCGTTTGGGGTCGCGGGTACGTTCTGCGCGATCCGCAGCCATCATCTTTGGCAAAGAGCGCGTAAGGGTTCCGCTTTACGAGGCGAGAGGCTGCCCCTAAAACTAGTCAAGAACCGGATTTGCGGTGAATTGACTTGGGGACGATAGTGGACGAAGCGACGCTCGGTAGCAGATCAGTAAGCGAACTTTCTAAAGTGGAAGCACAGGCCGAACTTGCGCGCCTTGCCCGTCTGCTTGGCGAGGCAAATTTGGCTTACCATACCGAAGATGCGCCGATCCTCTCGGACGCAGATTATGACGCGGCAAAACGGCGAAACCTTGAGCTTGAAGAGCGTTTTCCCGAGCTCAAGCGAGGTGACAGCCCATCTGACCAAGTGGGCGCCGCACCCTCAGATGGTTTTGGCAAAGTTCGTCATATCATTCCCATGCTGTCGCTTGGGAACCTATTCGAGGACGAAGAAGTTGCAGAATTCGATTCACGCATTCGCAAATTCCTAAATCTAAACGCAAGTGAAGAGCTGGCCTATACTTCGGAGCCAAAGATCGACGGTCTCTCGCTTTCGCTCCGATATGAGAACGGTAAACTAGTTCAGGCGGCAACGCGCGGCGATGGCGATGTGGGTGAAAATGTAACCGCTAATGCGCTGACGATTAAGGATATTCCGCATCAGATCAGCGGCGCACCTGAGGTGCTGGAAGTTCGCGGCGAAGTCTATATGTCCCACGCCGATTTTGCTGCCCTCAATGCCAGACATTCCGAAACGGGCGGCAAAACCTTTGCTAATCCTCGCAATGCAGCGGCGGGTTCCTTGCGTCAGCTTGATCCGAAAATCACCGAAGCGCGTCCGCTTCGCTTTTTCGCCTACGCTTGGGGTGATCTGAGTGCGCCATTGGCCGAGACGCAGTTTGGCGCGATTGAACGATTGAACGCACTGGGTTTTCAGACGAATGCTTTGACCAAACTTTGTCGAACGCCCGAGGAGATGCTCGCACACTACAAGAGTATTGAGGCCCAGCGCGCCACGCTTGGTTATGATATTGATGGTGTTGTTTATAAAGTGAATGCGTTGAGCCTTCAGCATCGGCTTGGGTTCCGTTCGACAACGCCGCGTTGGGCTACGGCCCATAAGTTTCCGGCCGAGCTCGCTTGGACAACCTTAGAAGCGATTGACATCCAAGTTGGCCGAACAGGTGCTCTAAGCCCAGTAGCGCGTCTTAAACCTGTGACAGTTGGGGGCGTTGTTGTCTCTAACGCTACGCTTCACAACGAAGACTACATCTTAGGCCGTGATAGCAAGGGCGATGCAATCCGCGAAGGTCGGGATATCCGCGTAGGTGATTGGGTTCAGGTCTATCGCGCGGGTGATGTGATCCCTAAGATTGCGGATGTCGATCTTGCCAAGCGATCTTATACTTCGGAAGCGTTCCAATTTCCGACTAAGTGTCCTGAGTGCGGATCAGACGCTATTCGCGAAGAAGGTGACGCTGTTCGGCGCTGCACGGGCGGGATGATTTGTCCTGCGCAAGCGATTGAAAAGCTGAAACATTTTGTTTCGCGCGGTGCTTTTGATATTGACGGCCTTGGTGCAAAGCAGGTCGAGATGTTCTTTCATGATGAAGTCCTTCCGATCAGAGAACCAGCTGATATCTTCACACTTGCTCAGCGAGATGCGCTCAATCTGGCAAAGCTGAAAAATCGAGATGGCTTTGGCGAAAAGAGCGCGAAGAAACTCTTTGAAGCTATTGAAGATAAAAGAAAGATACCGCTTTCACGACTGTTGTTCGCCTTGGGTATTCGGCACTTGGGCGAAAACGGTGGTGCGCTCTTGGCGAACCATTATCTTAGTTGGTCGGCCTTTGAGGCCGCTATGACTGCCGCCAAGGTTGGAGCGGGTCCCGAATGGGAAGAGTTGGTGAGCATTGACGGGGTGGGCACTGTGCTTGCGGCTTCGGTTGTCACGACATTTCACCAAGAAGCGGAGCGCGCTTCGATTGACCGCTTGGTCGCCCAGCTTGAAGTACAGGATGCCGAAGTGCGCGACACAAGTGGCAGCCCCGTCGCGGGTAAAACGCTCGTCTTTACAGGAAGTTTGGAGAAGATGACCCGTGCCGAAGCCAAATCACGTGCCGAAGCACTTGGAGCCAAAGTTGCGGGATCGGTAAGCGCGAAAACGGATCTTCTTATTGCTGGGCCAGGCGCTGGATCAAAGGCAAAAAAGGCCGAAGAACTCGGCATTGAAACTATTGACGAAGATGCGTGGATCGCGCTCATTGCAGGGCTATGAGTGGGCGTCCAGA
>JAYPUF010000112.1:0-8051 GCA_038133925.1 Marivivens sp.
CTTCGGTCGCGTCGCCGAAAGCGGTTGCAGGAAGCTGGAGTACCGAACCGGTGCCGCCTGCAGCTGCAAGGCCATCGTTAAAGCCATTACAGAAAGCTTCGATGTTCGCTGCACCCGGAAGAGTGTTTACGCAAGCGCCATTCTTGTGGCCGTTGTTACCGAGGTATTCACCGCCAGCATAGCCCGACTTGTAGTCAACTGCGCCAACATAGTTCATTGCACCGAGACGGTCAGCGGCTTCGATGCCACCAGCGTTATAGATAACAAGCGGGATGCCAGCAGCGACAACAGCTTCAAAAGCCGGGTCCATAGCCTCAGGAACCCAATCCGGGCCTACAACTGCGTCTGCACCTTGGTCGATTGCCTGACGGATAAGTTCAGCAGCATCCGGGCCGAGGTTGTCATAGTTCTGCGGGCCAAGCCAGGTAACCGAGCCGCCCTGTGCTTCTGCAACTTTGCCAGCATCTTCTGCGCCCATCTTAACGCGCGACCAGAACGGGTCATCGGGCTTACCGCCGATTACGAAGATGTTTGCGCCTTCTGCAGCAGCCATCGAAGCTGCAGCAGTGACCAGAGCGGTCGTTGCAAGTACGTTCAAAAGTTTCATGATTTTTCCTCCCATTGAAGCTTTTGCGCCGATTATTCGGCTGGTTGTTTTGCAGGTGCCCATCCTCCACGGACACCCACTTGGTTTCATTCCGCAGGTGTAGATGTCGCCTTTTTGGCGTTCATCTTTGCTTTCTTCTTGCGGAAACGTTCTTTCATTTGCTCGTCGGCTTCCTTCGAGCCGTCGTGCCAATAGCCGAACCACTTATCGAGCGGGATGAGACCGTCGCCGCCGTAATTCACCTCGAAGTATTTGTGGTGAAGGTAGTGTGCGTAGGCATGGCTCGGCATGGTGGTTTCTTCGGTCAGTTCGAGCTTGTCGAAACCGATGTGACCGTTAATCGCCCCAAAGCCAGTCGAATGCAGATTGAACAGCATAACGATCGGATTGGTCGGGATCAGCATGAACCACAGGATTTCCGAGAAATAGAGAAATCCTTCGACTGGGTGCATGGATAGCGACGACCACGGGCTAGGATTGATCGAATTGTGGTGCACAGAATGAACGTGCTTATAGAGAAACTCGGTGTGGATCAGACGGTGGATCAGGAAAAAGTGGATCTCGTGAATTGCAGGCACCAAGAGTACCAAGAACGACAGATAGAGCCAGTTTTCTTCCCAGTTAAGCCAAGTTGCCCAGCCGTTTGCAAAGGCCCAGAGCGCACCGACTTCCCAAAGGGTCCAAAGCGGTACCGAGAAAACATAAGTGCGAAGGAAGTTGTCGAGGTTCTGGCTCTTGAACCAAAACACGTCAGACGGATTTTCCGAAGGGAACTTGCCGTTATATTTGAAGCGGGTCTCTTGCTTGCGCTTCACGTAGTAGAAGAACTCAATCCCGCCAAAGAGTAGGAATACCCCAACGGCATTCACGGCGAATAGATAGAGCGCCCAGTCCCACGAAAGGGTCTTCATGGTTTCAACATCAGGGATGATGAAAATCCAATAAAGAATTGCAGTTGCCATATGGAATGCATTCCATGGCCAAACATAGCCTATCAGGAATTTACCCATTTCGCCAAATTTTCCACGCCAGAACGGCGCTATCTCGAGCGTCTCGTTCGGGGTCCAGTTGCCGCGCTTGTCGCGTGTACCGAACTTGGAATCGTCCATTTTAGTGCTCCCATCCGCAAGCAGGCGCTTGTCCTGCTTGATGTCAGTCATTTGGTGCATTTTGACCTAAATCAAATCAAGTGGAGTCAAACTTCGCTTGCAATTTCATCTCTTTCGTTTCAAATTTTGCTGAATATATGAAACTTTTTGAGACACTCCTGATATGGCACGACCCACAATCAAAGACCTCGCAGATGCCGCAAATGTATCCGTTTCTACGGTAAACCGCATCCTGCGCGGCGCTGGAGAAGTGCGAAAACCGACGATGGATCGCGTCCATGAAGCTGCTGAAAAAATTGGATTTTATGGTTTAGGCACAATCAAAAGTGCGATCTCAGCCAATCAAGAGACTTACCGCTTTGGCGTTCTGCTTCAGCAAAAGGGCAGAACATTTTATGAGGACTTGGCGCAAGCCATTCGTCAGGCCGTCTCGGCATTCCCTGACATACAAATTGAGATTGAGATCGAATATATGCGGGACCTCCTCCCCGAATCGATCAGCGACGCTATTCGGGACATGGCGGAACGAAATGACGCAATTTCTATTGTGGCGCCGGAGCATCCGACAATCGTAGATGCAATCAACGAAGTGACATCGAAAGGCATCCCCGTCATCGCCCTCATTTCGCCAATCCTATCGAATGGGAACGTAGGATATGTTGGCCTAGACAACTGGAAGGTCGGACGAACCGCTGCTTGGGCTTTCGACAGACTTTCGCGCTCCTCAGGCAAAATCGCAACGTTGGTTGGACACCATCGCTTTAAGAACCAAGATCAAAACGAAAGCGGGTTCCGCTCGTATTTCCGCGAACACAAATGCGATTTCACACTCCTTGAAGCAGAGACCACCTTTGAGTCGTCGAGCGTTGCCCATGAAATGACGGAAAAGATCATCGCCGAAAACCCTGATCTTTGCGGGATATTCATCTCAGGCGGCGGTATCACCGGCGTTCTTGCAGCTCTTCGTGAAAGTGGGCGGGCAAAAGACCTAGTTGTCGTTGGCTACGAACTCATCGCACCGACCCGCGCAGCACTTCTCGATGGAACGATGGACCTTGTCATATCGCACCCGATGCAAAAGATGGCTGAAAACTTGATTTCAACACTCATCCGAGCAAAGCGCGCAGGAGCAGAAGCAGGGACGCAGCGAACCACCCTCGCCTTTGAACTTTTCACGCCTGAGAACATATAGGGTCGGATTCGCAAACAGGGGCAAGAACTTTGCAAAGTCCACCTCTTGCTACAGAAAATAGCGAATTATCGCAAAGTTTGCAAAAATTTGCAGACACTCCGAGGTGATTTCTGCAAATTTTCCGCGCTAATCTGACGCGCTACACATCAAGGAACTTGTCCAAAGTTCAATACATCCTCTAACACTTTGACCAAGTGAGAGGAGAACCACCTATGACGTATAAAGAGGTTTACGATAGCTGGAAGGCCAATCCAGAGGCATTCTGGATGGAAGCTGCCGAAGCAATCGACTGGGTCGAAAAGCCGAGCAAGGCACTGTTTGACGAAAATGCGCCTATTTATGAGTGGTTTTCCGATGGCAAATTGAATGCGTGCTATAATGCAGTTGACCGCCACGTAGAGAACGGTCGCGGCGATCAAGCCGCAATCATTCACGACAGCCCAATTACCAAGTCCAAGCACATCATCACATTTAGTGAGCTTCAGGCACGCGTTGCCTCACTTGCTGGTGCACTCCGTGCAAAAGGCATCGAAAAGGGCGACCGCGTCATTATCTACATGCCGATGGTTCCCGAAGCTTTGGAAGCTATGCTCGCTTGTGCGCGTATCGGCGCGATCCACTCGGTTGTCTTCGGGGGCTTTGCAGCCAATGAGCTCGCTGTTCGGATCGATGATGCAACGCCCAAAGCGATCATCGCTGGCTCCTGTGGTCTCGAGCCTAACCGCGTTGTGCATTACAAGCCGCTTCTTGATGGCGCGATCGAGCTCGCCAAGCACAAGCCCAAATTTTGCGTCATTTTCCAGCGTGAACAGGAAGTGGCCAAACTGATCGATGGCCGCGACTATGATTGGCACGGGTTCCAAGCAGGTGTCGAGCCCGCGGAATGTGTTCCCGTTGAAGGCAACCACCCTGCCTATATCCTTTACACTTCGGGCACGACCGGCCAGCCCAAGGGCGTTGTTCGCCACACTGCGGGTCACTGCGTTGCACTGAACTGGACGATGAAGAACGTCTACAACGTGGAACCAGGCGAAGTCTTTTGGGCCGCGTCTGATGTGGGTTGGGTCGTTGGTCATTCCTACATTACCTATGGCCCGCTCCTCCACGGCAACACCACCATCGTTTTTGAAGGCAAGCCGGTCGGCACTCCGGATGCAGGCACCTTCTGGCGCATCATCGAAGAATATGAAGTCCGTGCGTTCTTTACCGCTCCAACAGCGTTCCGCGCCGTCAAGCGCGAGGACCCCAAGGGCGAATTCGTTAAGAAGTACGATCTTTCCAAACTCCGCACGGTTTACCTTGCAGGCGAACGTGCCGACCCTGACACCATCATTTGGGCACAAGAAAAGCTTAACAAACCGATCATCGACCATTGGTGGCAGACAGAGCTTGGCTATCCTGCTGTCTGTAACCCCGTCGGTATCGAACTTCTTCCGGTCAAGATTGGCTCGCCTTCGGTTTCGATGCCTGGCTACGACTTCAAGGTTGTTGATGAGAACGGCAAGGAACTTCCACGTGGCGAGCTTGGTGCGATTGTTACACCGCTACCGCTTCCTCCGGGTACCCTCCCAACACTTTGGAACGCTGAAGAACGTTTTAAGAAATCCTATCTTAACACCTTCCCCGGCTACTATGAGACGGGCGATGCAGGTGTGATTGATGAGGACGGCTATCTTTATATCATGGCCCGCACCGATGACGTGATCAACGTCGCCGGCCACCGTCTCTCGACTGGTGCGATGGAAGAAGTTCTGGCGTCACACCCTGATGTTGCGGAATGCGCTGTGATCGGCGTGTCGGATGATCTTAAGGGTCAGATGCCGCTCGGGTTCCTCTGCCTTAACAACGGCTGCAATCGCCCTCATGACGAGATCGTCAAAGAAGTTGTGAAGCTCGTTCGCGACAAGATCGGCCCTGTTGCAGCCTTCAAACTGGCTGTGGTCGTTGATCGCCTGCCGAAAACCCGCTCCGGCAAGATTTTGCGCGCGACTATGGTCAAGATCGCGGACAGCCAAGAGTTCAAGCTGCCTGCAACCATTGACGATCCAGCGATCCTCGATGAAATCCGCGAGGCGCTCATCCCTCTCGGCTACGCCAAATAATACAAGACGGGCGGCAGGTGATCCTGCCGCCCGTCTTCTTTGAGCAATTCGAAAATTAGTGCTTTATCGAACTGGCGAATTCATCCACCTGTTCTTCGGCCTTATCTTTCGCAATGCCGTATTTTTCCTGAATTTTACCAATGAGAATATCGCGGTTGCCTTCAGCCTCGGCAATCTCGTCATCCGTCAAATCACCCCACTTGGCCTTGACCGAACCAGTGAGCTGCTTCCAATTACCTTCAATACGATCCCAGTTCATAACAAACTCCTTTATCTCTAATCGCGCCATCACCGGCGCTTCGAAGAGACAACGAGAACGAAGCCGTTAGGTTCCAAGATTTATGCGAGAACCGCGAGCGAGATGAGAGAGAGCACCGAGGTCCAAATAATCACAGGTGCGATCTGATCCGTGCGTACGCCGTGGAGCATAGCAAGGGCAAAGGCCATCGCACCTGACGGGCCTGCCGAAGTCAAAAGCACCAGATCGCTCCATTCCTGTGGGCGCGTCCCGAGCCCAAGCAGCATCCAAACGATGAGCGGGAACACGAGGAGTTTAATGGCAGATACGGTTAGGATCGTGCCGCTTGGCTTCATCGCATGACCGGATAGGATCACTCCCAAAGCAAAGAGCGTCAGCGGGGCAGCTGCCGCTCCTGCGAATTTCATCCCAGTCAGAACGGGTTCTGGCGTGGCAATGCCCAATGCATTTGTGATCGCGCCAAGAATGATCGCGATCAGGACAGGATTACTCGCAACGCGCTTGAGCGACTGGAGCGCTGTCGCCTCCCGGTTCATCAATAGGTCCGTCGTGACAATGAAGAACGCGAACGAAAAGGCCGAGTCCCACGCCACGATACCCGTGATTGGCAAAACCGCCCCTGCCCCATAGATCAGGAACGAAATCGGCCACACGTAAAGCAGTGTGTTCACAAAAATGGTTGCCATGGACAAAAGCCATGCCTCAGGGGTTTCGCGCTTGAAAACGCGGGTCGCGATGACAAAGGTCAGCAAGAAGACCAAAAGCTGGGCAAAGGCGTAGAGGCCGAGCGCATCGAGCCGAAATTCTTCCCAATGGAGCCCGTTGATCAGCGGAAAGATCAGAGCTGGCTGAAGGACGAGGAACGCAACACGATTTACCGCTGCCGCTTCTTGACGCGAGACTTTGCCAAGACGCCCGAGCAAAAAGCCCAGCGCGAGCATCGAGAAAACAGGCAGAATATTGTGCGTAAGAACGTGAAGCATCGGAAACCTTGGTCTGCTTGTGCGCTTTCAAAGCACGGGCAGACTGGTATCACAAGTGCTCTTAGACGAACTGTTCCTGCAAGAGACGTTCTTCAAGTCCGTGTCCCGGATCGAAAAGGATGCGATGCGTGATGTCCTGACGGCTCTCGATCTCGACCTTGACGACATTGCGGACAGAACGGCTATCGGCGTCCGCCATAACGGGGCGCTTGGCGGGGTCAATCACGTCAAAGACCACCTTGGCCGACTTTGGCAAGAGCGCTCCACGCCAGCGGCGGGGGCGAAACGCAGCCATCGCGGTTAGGGCAAGCACATCCGATCCAATGGGGAGGATTGGACCATGTGCAGAATAGTTATAAGCCGTAGAGCCAGCGGGCGTAGCAACCAACGCACCGTCACAGACCAGCTCGGAAAGACGCAAACGGCCATCGACCGAAATACGAAGTTTTGCAGCTTGCGGACCCGCCCGCAAAAGGCTCACTTCGTTGATCGCCAAAGCCTCGTGCCGCGCGCCATCGGTCGTATAAGCAACCATTGAGAGGGGATTGATATCCTCTTTTTCGGCGGCAGCGAGACGAAAGAGGAGATCATCTTCGTGATACTCATTCATCAAAAAGCCAACTGTTCCACGGTTCATACCGTAAACAGGTGCAGGAAGTGCCTGTGTCGCATGGAGGGTTTGGAGCATGAAACCGTCACCGCCCAGCGCAACGATCACTTCGGCCTCCTCCAGCGCGACAGACCCGTAGCGCCCTATCAAAACCTCAAAGGCTTCTTGGGCGGCGGGCGCCTCGCTGGCAACAAAAGCGATCTTTTCCATAGCGCTAACTCTCACGTCGTTCGTGTGTATGTGTAACAGCTTGCGGCAAACATTGAACACATCAAATGCGTCCCAGTTTTGTGACGATGAATGGAAATTTGTGCGGATAAGAACGGTGAATATCGTATTCACTTCGTTTTCATGAAGATTATGACGTTTTCTAGGGTTTATCCCGAAGCCAGTTGCCCATAATCAGGCGCAGAACCAACCCCCTCAGCCAGAGGAATTCCAATGACTGCTACCGATTCCGGTTTCTTTACCGAAAGCCTCGAAACACGCGATCCCGAGATCTTTGGCGCAATCCGCCAAGAGCTTGGCCGCCAGCGCCACGAGATCGAACTGATCGCCTCCGAAAACATCGTCTCTGCCGCCGTGATGGAAGCACAGGGTTCGGTGATGACCAACAAGTACGCAGAAGGCTATCCGGGCCGTCGCTACTATGGCGGTTGCCAGTTCGTCGACATCGCAGAAGATCTTGCCATCAACCGTGCCAAAGAACTCTTTGGGTGCGAATTCGCCAACGTTCAGCCCAACTCGGGCTCGCAGGCGAACCAAGGTGTGTATCAGGCACTTCTGACCCCCGGTGACACCATCCTCGGCATGAGCCTCGATGCAGGCGGCCACCTGACCCACGGTGCAAAGCCGAACCAGTCGGGCAAATGGTTCAACGCGATCCAGTATGGCGTTCGCCAGCAGGACAGCCAGATCGACTATGATCAGATCCAAGCCCTCGCAACCGAGCACAAGCCAAAGCTCATCATCGCTGGCGGCTCGGCTATCCCCCGTATCATCGACTTCCCGAAAATGCGTGAAATTGCTGACTCTGTTGGCGCGCTTCTCATGGTCGACATGGCTCACTTTGCTGGCCTTGTCGCGGCTGGCATCTATCCGTCGCCCTTCCCCTATGCAGATGTTGCAACCACCACCACGCACAAGACCCTTCGCGGTCCGCGTGGCGGCATGATCCTCACCAACAACG
>JAYPUF010000113.1:0-8034 GCA_038133925.1 Marivivens sp.
GCAGCAAGGAGATGCCGCAGTGCAGCAAGATAAAGTTTTTCAGCCGGTTACACTGATAACCGAAACCGCCCCGATGAGCCCCTCGGTTCACGGTGGTCGTGCCAAATGTCTTCAGCGTTTGGTGCGTCTGGCGATGCCTGTCCCGACCACGGTCGCGCTCTCCTTTGATGCCGTACGTGAAATCGCGCGTGGTAAAATGCCTGATATGGCTGAAATCATAGGTTATTTCGAAGAAGCGCCTTTGCTTTCGGTGCGACCATCGTCGCAGGACCCCGATTGGGGTGGACCGAGTGCTATTCTGAACATCGGGATGAACGAAGAACGCCATCGCCGCATGGCTCAGACCATGGGCGAGGGACCTGCAACGGCCATCTATCTGCGCTTTATTCAGTCCTATGCAATCCATGTGGCGCGTCTTGACCCTGAGGCATTTGATCTGCCCGATGAGCCGACCGCGGCTGCGCTTAGAGCCTTTCTCGAGGCTTATGAGTATGAGACGGACGAACTATTCCCTCAGGAGCCATCGGTTCAGTTGACCGAAGTGTTGCGCTCTATGGCGCGAGCGTGGGATGGCACGACGGCGCGTTTGCTGCGTCAGGCCAAAGGTGCTCCGGTTGACGCTGGCCTTGGTCTCGTTGTGCAGGAAATGGCGCTCGGCGTCGGAGGCAAGAATTCCGGCTCTGGCGTTATTCAGTTCGTGGACGAACAAACGGGTGAGCAGCGGATCAAAGGGCGTTACCTTGCGCAAAGCCAAGGTCGTGAAGCTCTCTCGACACCGCTTGGCGCACTTTACCTTGTGAAAGATGGGCGCGGCCCGTCGGTAGAGGAGTCGTTGCCGGAAGTTTTCACGCAGCTGCTTGAGTTCGGCAAAGTCCTACGCAAGCGCCTCCGCGAGGAAATGCAGATCGAATTCACGCTTGAAAGTGGTGTGCTCAAGATTCTGGATGGTGTGCGTGTTCAGCGTTCGAACCGCGCTGCCGTTCGTATCGCGGTTGCCTTGGCTGAAGATCAGATCATCCCACGTGAAGAGGCGATCCTTAGGGTTGAGCCGAACGCGATTTCTGAATTGCTTCACCGCCAGGTCGATCCGAATGCCGAACGTGATGTCATCGTTCGTGGAATTGCTGCATCGCCGGGCGCTGCATTGGGGCGTCTCGTCTTCACGGCAAATGATGCGCAGGCAAGCGCTGCACGTTCAGAACCTTGCGTTCTTGTGCGACGTGAAACCAGTCCTGAGGATATTCGCGGCATGCACGCAGCGAAAGCCGTAATCACCTTGCGCGGCGGCATCACGAGCCACGCTGCTGTGATTGGTCGCGGTTTGGGTCTTCCTTGTGTTGTTGGAGCCTCGGAACTCAAGATTGATCGCAAGCGCAAAACGATTTCGGCGCCTGATGGTCGCGTCTTCAAAGAAGGCGATATGGTAACTGTAGACGGTACGACAGGGACCGTACTTGCGGGTGAGCCACCTTTGATCGAAGCTTCGCTCGACGGAGCGTTTCAAACGCTTCTTGGTTGGGCCGACGAGTTTCGGGATATTGGGGTCCGTGCAAACGCTGACACTCCAAAGGACGCGCAAACTGCCAGCAACTTTAATGCCGAAGGAATCGGGCTGTGCCGAACTGAACATATGTTCTTTGAAGGCGACCGACTTGGCGTGATGCGCGAAATGATCTTCGCGGACAGTTCAGAGGATCGCCGCGCTGTGCTTGATCGCCTGTTGCCGATGCAGCGCGCTGATTTCAAAGACCTTTTTGACATCATGGCGGGCAAGCCCGTCTGCATTCGACTTTTTGACCCGCCGCTCCATGAGTTTCTTCCTGCGGATAAAACGGGCATACGTGAATTGGCAGATCAGCTTGCTTTGCCGCTCGCTGATGTAACGATGCGTGTCGATGCACTTAGCGAACACAACCCGATGCTTGGTATGCGCGGGGTGCGTCTTGGTCTTACATATCCCGAAATCTATGAAATGCAGGCTCGCGCTATCTTTGAGGCTGCGGTCGAAATTCACAAAAAAGGTGCAACTGTTGTGCCAGAGATCATGATCCCTCTGGTCAGCGCAATGCGCGAAGTTGAACTTGTAAAGAGCCGGATTGATGCGACCGCAAACGCAGTGAAGGCGGAAAGCGGAATTGATTTTGATTATCGCTTTGGAGTGATGGTCGAGACGCCCCGTGCCGCGCTGAGAGCAGAAGACATCGCCAAGTATTCGGCATTCCTTTCTTTCGGTACGAACGACCTTACTCAGATGACCTATGGCTTGTCGCGCGATGACGCAGGACGCTTTATGTCCTCCTATGTCCATGCCGGTGTTTACGAAGAAGACCCATTCCACACCCTCGATCAAGATGGGGTAGGCGAGCTCCTCTCGATGGGTGCGGAGCGTGGGCGCAAAGGCAACAAAGATGTCGTTTTGTCTATCTGCGGTGAACACGGTGGCAGCCGTCCAGCGATCGAGTTTTGCCGCCATCAGGGATTCGATTATGTCTCTTGTTCGCCGTTCCGCGTGCCCGTCGCTCGGCTATCTTCCGCTCAATTGGCTATCGCTGAAAAGCTTGGACTTTAAGGCAACTCAGGTTTTCGTACATTAAGTTATTGAAATTTAAACTAAAAATAAAGTGATTATGGGTGTATTCTACTTATGGGTAGCTAGGGTGGACACCCTCCGAGCCGTCCTTTAAACCCGCCGAGCCTGCGTGGGGTCGTTCCACGTGCCGCTTTGAGGTAGGACGATGACGTCGTCTTCCAGTCGTTTGAAGGTCTGTTTGGTCGCTGTTTTGGCGGCCTTTCTTTCGCTTGGAACCAGTGTTGCAGTTGCAGACTCGGTGATGGAGAGCCGCCTCTCAGCCCTGTTGGGGCAAGAGCGCGAGGCACTCTCAGTAGCGACAACGGATCGGATGGCGGCTCTGACGGTGCCACCTGCTGCGCAGCGCGGCGTTGAAATTGTGCCTAAGACCATCGAGTACACACAAGCAATGCTCGACAGCCTTTCGACTGCGGAAGGCGGGGAGAACCTCCAATGTCTTGCAGAGGCGCTCTATTTTGAAGCGCGTGGTGAGAGCGTCCAGGGCATTTTTGCCGTTGGTGAAGTTATTCTGAACCGTGTGGACTCGAGCGCTTATCCTGGTTCGGTTTGCTCAGTGATCAATCAAGGCACAGGGCGCAAATATGCTTGCCAGTTTAGCTATACTTGCGATGGCCGCGCCGAAGTGATCAACGAGCCCGAGGCTTGGGAACGTGTGTCTAAAGTTGCAAAGCTGCTTTTGGATGGTGTTCCGCGCACGCTTACAGCTGGAGCCACGCATTACCACACGAAAGCCGTCAGCCCGTCTTGGGCGCGCCGCTTCCCGCGAACGGCTTCGATTGGTTCGCATTACTTCTATCGCCAGCCGACCCGCACAGCTTCGAACTGACGCGAATTCGGATTTTAAACGTCGCGTTTAGATACATTGGCTTGCTCGATAAAGGGTAGGCAGGTATCCACCACCGAACGTTTCAAACGGATTTACGAATGACCGAAGAAATCAGCATGGCATTTGCCCATCCAAGTGAACGGGCTGAAGCCAGCGCAACGCAGCCATGTGATCGCATTTCGCTTCGAGACTATGTTGTCGAAGTTGAAATCGGTGCGTTCCAACAGGAACGCGGTCATCTTCAGCGCGTGCGTTTTAATGTGGTGGTAGAGGTCGCCCCGCTGACGGGTGAAATCGACGACGATGTCGACCGCATTCTATCCTATGACCGAGTGACCGAAGCCATTTCGCTCGAGCTAGGTGAAGAACGGATCAATCTTCTCGAAACGCTCGCAGCGCGTGTTGCGGAACGTATTTTGCGCGAACCTCAGGCGTTGCGCGTTTTTGTACGGATCGAAAAGCTAGATCGTGGTCCTTTCGCGCTGGGCGTCGAGATCGTTCGGGCAAAGGGAGAAGTTGCGCGCGCAGGTCAAGATGTTGTTCATATCCCGCATCCACGCGTGGTTTACTTTGGGAACGATGCCTTTGACTCTCCTCGCCTTAAGGGTTGGATTGACGAGCTTGCTTCCGATGCAGCGCCGCTTATCATTTGTGTTGGCGCTCCTGACATCCTCGCGCCGCGTGTTCCAGTTGCCCTTGCGCAGCGCCGCATTGACCTTTTGGCGATTGAGACGAATGCATGGGTTCTTGCATCTAGAGACAAACGTTGCATGGTGGTCGAGACTCGTACCGAACTCGATTGGGCGATGAAGAACGGACAGATTTGCCTTTGGGCGCCGAGCAAGATTGTCCTTGATGCTGTCGATGGCCCATCGGCCAGCGCAAGTGATGCTGTTGCTCTCGTTGCATGGTTTGCGGCTCAGATGCAGGCGTGCGAACTTGTCCTTGTTGGTGCGGATCATGTTCCAGAGTGCGTGGTGCCGTTACGTGAAGCAGGACTCGAGACGGAGAAGCTTCTTTGACAGAGTACTATCGCCCGATCACTTGCAATGATGCACCGCGAAACGCGGAACAGCTTGCGGGTGGATGGGCGAAGTTCGCTTCAGCGGAACGGACAACTCGCGAAGGCTCTGAAATCGTGCCTCTTTCCGAGGTGCCACACACATGGTTGGAGCGCCTGACCTCCAAGCGCGGGCCATTTGCTTCTGTCAGCATGTCTGCGCCTCAGGTAATGGGCATTCTCAATGTTACACCTGACAGCTTTTCTGATGGTGGTCGTTTCCACGACTTTTCAGAGGCGATGGGACAGGCGCGTGCCATGCAATCCCACGGCGCAAGCATTATCGACATCGGTGGTGAGAGCACCCGACCTGGCGCGGTTGAGGTTTCGATTGAAGACGAAATCGCGAGGGTCGTACCCGTGATTGCAGAGCTTCGTGCGCAGTCCGACATTGCCATTTCCGTCGATACGAGGAAAAGCGCGGTCGCCGAGGCCGCGATTTCTTCGGGAGCTAGCATAATCAACGATGTGAGCGCTTTCGAGTGGGATGCGCGGCTTGCTGATGTAACGGGGCAAAGCGGGCTGCCTGTCTGTCTCATGCATGCAAAGGGTGATCCCCAGACGATGCAGGCCGATCCGCAGTATGATAATGTGCTGCTCGACGTTTACGATTACCTAGAAAGCCGCGTTGAATTTGCCGTTCGTAAAGGTATCCCCAGAAGTCAGATCATGGTCGATCCGGGAATTGGATTTGGCAAAACGGTTCAACACAATATTTCACTCATTCGCGGAATTTCGCTCTTTCACGGGCTTGGCTGCCCGATCTTGCTTGGCGTTTCGCGTAAGCGCTTTATAGGTGTTATCGGTGGAGCAGACGTAGCCGCTGACCGAATGGGTGGATCTGTCTCGGTTGCGCTTTGGGGAGCAACTCAAGGGGTTCAGGTTTTGCGTGTGCATGACACCTTTGAGACGGTGCAAGCCATAAAGTTACAACAGGCGATTTTGGGACAGTAAATGGGACGTAAATATTTCGGAACTGACGGCGTTCGTGGGACAGCGAACCTATTTCCGATGACCGCAGAGATGGCACTTCGTGTTGGCGCCGCTGCTGGACGATATTTCCGCAATGATGGGTCGAACGGGCACCGTGTTGTGATTGGCAAGGACACGCGCTTGTCAGGTTATATGTTTGAAAGTGCGTTAACGGCTGGTTTGACCTCGACGGGGATGAACGTATTCCTTCTCGGGCCGGTGCCGACACCAGCTGTGGGTCTTCTGACGACGAGCATGCGTGCTGATGTTGGGATTATGATCTCGGCGAGCCATAACCCCCATACTGACAATGGTATCAAGTTCTTCGGGCCTGATGGTTTCAAACTTTCGGATGAAGCTGAAGAAGAGATCGAGCGGCTGATCGATAGCACGATTGAGCCCGCACAAGCGGTCAACATCGGCCGCGCAAAGCGCATTGATGATGGCCGTTTCCGCTATGCCGAGCGTATCAAGTCAACATTCCCGCGTGGTCGCAGCCTTGAGGGGCTCAAAGTCGTGATCGACTGTGCCAACGGTGCGGCTCACCGCACAGCGCCCGAAGTCCTTTGGGAGCTTGGTGCCGAAGTGATCCCTGTGGGTGTTTCGCCCGATGGTCGTAATATCAACAAAGGCTGCGGTTCGACCGACACCCGTACCGCCTCTGAGACGATCATCGCCCACGGTGCAGATGTTGGCATTTGTCTCGATGGGGACGCCGACCGCGTCATGATCCTTGATGAACATGGTCGAGTTGCTGATGGCGATCAAATCATGGCGCTTCTTGCCAAGCGTTGGGCCGATAATGGCTCCCTTAAAGGCGGCGCTTTGGTCGCAACCGTAATGTCTAATCTCGGGCTTGAGCGTTATCTTGAGGGCGAAGGTCTTGGCCTTGTGCGTACCAAGGTCGGTGACCGCTATGTGGTCGAAGAAATGCGCAAGAACGGCTACAATCTTGGCGGCGAGCAATCCGGTCACATCGTGATGACAGATTATGCCACCACGGGTGACGGTCTATTGGCTGGCTTGCAGTTCCTTGCCGCGATGGTCGAAACGGGCAAGCGGGCAAGCGAGTTGTCTAAGACATTTACAAGCCTGCCTCAGCTTCTCAAGAACGTACGTTTTGGCGAAGGCAAAGCCCCTCTTGACGATGCTTCGGTTAAGAAAGCCATTGATGAAGCTGAGAAATCGCTCGTTGGCAAAGGGCGTCTCTTGATCCGCAAGTCGGGCACAGAGCCACTTGTTCGGGTCATGGCCGAGTGCGAAGATGAAGTGCTTTTGCTTAAGGTCGTCGACGGGATCGTCGCGGAAGTGCAGGCCGCTGCCTCTTAACGGCTAAAGAGCCGTCTTAGGCTTTGCCACTGCGAGGTGGCAAGGCCTACCAAGATCAATCCAAGCGCGCCGTAGAAACGGAAGGGCAAGTTCTCGTTGAGAACGATGGTCCCGAAGAGCATGGACCACACCGGCACCTGATAGTTCACCAAAGTCATAAAGACTGACCCTGCGGAGCGTATGACGCTCACGCGCAGCAAAGCCGCGAGTGCCGTAGGGAAAAACCCAAGGAAGATGATAGCGTAGCTTGAATTGCTTCCATGCCAAATGGGCATACCTTCGGTAATCAGCATGAGCGGAAGCAAAAGAGCCGAGCCAACCGCAAGCGTTACAGCGGTCATCGTCACGGGATCAATCGGTGGACAGCGTCGTGTCATTACGGACGAGCTTGCATAGCTGAACGTCGCTGCCAGACACGCTAGCTGAGCAATCCCTTCGATACCCGCGCCGGGCCGTAATGCCGAAGGTCCGATGAGCCAAAGCGCTCCAAAGAAGCCAATAATAACACCTATTAGGCGGCGCTTGTTCAGGGTTTCGTCCGAGAAGAAATGCGCGAGCGGCAGGACAAAGAGCGGGAGCGCCGCCATTGTAATCCCTGCAAAAGCTGAAGGCACATATTGCTGGCCCCAGCTTAAGAGGAGGAAAGGGATCGCTGTGTTCGTTGCCCCAATGATAAGCAGAGGACGATAGGTTTCTCGCGAGGGCAGAGGGCGGCGCAGTATAAACGCCAGCGCAATCATTGAGAGCGCTCCAAGTGTTGTTCGAGCGCAAGCCACCGTCACGGGACCATAGTCCTGTAAAGCAATCGATACGACCATGAACGTGCCGCCCCAAATGATCCCGAGGAGGCCGATGGAAATCCAGTTCATTGCTGTGGGCTGTGTGGTCATGAGGTCTCTAGATCAAAACGGCTAGAACTCGTCCAGCACAAAAGAAAAGAGGCCCCCGAAGGAGCCTCTTTGAACCGAAACGGTCAGGTCAATTAGTTCTTCGACTTGTCGACCATCTTGCCCTTGGAGATCCAAGGCATCATTTCGCGGAGCTTGGCACCGGTCGCTTCGATCAGGTGCTCGTCGTTTGCACGACGCGACGCCTTGAGGGTCGGCTGGCCAACTGCGTTTTCGAGCATGAAGTCGCGAACGAACTTGCCCTGCTGGATGTCAGCAAGAACTTCTTTCATCGCTGCTTTGGTCTGCTCGTAAGGCAGGATGCGCGGGCCGGTGACGTACTGGCCGTATTCTGCGGTGTTCGAGATCG
>JAYPUF010000114.1:0-8002 GCA_038133925.1 Marivivens sp.
ACCGCGTATCTGCCATTCGGTGAACGACCGAACGTGATGGGCCTTCTATGGTGAGCGGCGGGGGTCGTCAAGCACTTCGGAGGGCAAAAATGCTTGGATTGTGAAATTCATTTCGGGTCGGCTCGCTTACCCCTAATAAAACATAGAAAAACTGAGGCTTAGCTATTTGATATCAGAGCAAATTAAGCCAAGAACCATCTTCTTCGGGGGGCCGATTGACGTCTCTCCCCCACGCGAGAATCGCAAAGCCATCTTTAGGATTCGTGATAGAGTGGTTCAGAAAGCAACGGGATATCTATGTGATGACTGATCTACCCAAGACATCCGCCCCTGCTGGTCGCGCTCTTGCCTCGGCCGGCATAAATGACCTCGAAACTCTTTCGCGCTTCAAGCGATCTAAGGTTGCGGCACTTCATGGCATGGGACCAAATGCGCTCGGCAAATTGGAAATAGCAATGGATGCGGCAGGACTGCGATTTAAGGACGAGTAGCGATGAGAGGGGGAATGGTGGGTCGTGAGAGACTCGAACTCCCGACATCTTCGGTGTAAACGAAGCGCTCTACCAACTGAGCTAACGACCCGTTGCGCGGCTGATACAAAGCCCTGCCGCCGCTTGCAAGAGGCTTTTGTGGAAAAAGTTTCACAAAGCAAAACTAGAGCTTGAAATGTTGGCCTTTGGTAATGTGAAAAACGGACCCCTGCCCGCCTTCTAGAACCCGCAAGTCATTGAGAGTGAGACCCAAAACCCTTGTCCGCAAGAATCGCGAAGTCATTCCATGGGTCACGATGACGGTCGGTTTCTTGATCCGCGCAATGACGCCGCCCATGCGGTCCCAGAACGCCTCGAACGAGTCGCCACTTGGGGCACGGGCATAGAAGTCGATGAAATCCTCATTGGGGTTCGGCGCGGGCCATTTCGCCTCGATCTCGGCCTTGTCCAGCCCCACCCAATCCCCCACGGATATTTCGCGCAAATCTTCGTCGATTTGAGCCACAAGACCGGTTGCCTCTTCGACATAGCGAGCGGTTTCGCGTGCGCGGCCCTTGGGGCTTGACCATAGATCAAAGTCTTTTGGCCCTACCCCGCGCTCTTGGAGCAGCTTTGCCATACGCACCGCTTGGTCGTGCCCCTTGTCCGTCAGAGACGAATCCAACCCCCCTTGCATGCGCTCTTGGAGGTTCCAAAGCGTCTCGCCGTGTCGAAGAATATAGAGATCAGGAAGCAGTTCAGTCATGGCCAAATAAAAAGCGCACCTAAAGCAGCTGCGCAAGGTATTCTGGTGGGTCGTGAGAGACTCGAACTCCCGACATCTTCGGTGTAAACGAAGCGCTCTACCAACTGAGCTAACGACCCGATGCGCGCCGTTTAACGCTACTCGGCGGCCTCTGCAATAGCTTCTTCGGCATTATCGCTATCTTCTGGATCACTCGGGTTCGGCACACGGATTTTCACAAGGTATGCCGTGCCGTTACCGACGTCTTTTTCGCGGTTCACCTTGATCTTGCCGAGCGGCGGCAGGATCAGCTCCTCTCCGTTCGCAATAGCTTCTGCAAGAACCGCCAATGCGGCCTCAACGGCGGGCTTAACGTCGCGTTTACGCATTTCAGAGCGCTCAACAACGCGATCAATGAACTGAGGTTTGCGCGTAATTCCTGTATTCGTATCTGGTGTCGCAGATGCAATGACGACATCCGGCTCACCCTCTACGAGATGGAGATCAGGCTTGATTGCTAGGTCTGTCGCTTCTTCAGTCACAGCTTTTGCTGCGGTCTTCGCCTTGGATTTAGTGGCCATGGGTCTGCTCTTTCTGCTGGTGCAATCGATCTTATGCCGATCTTTGGTTGATTAACGACAAGCTTACATCAGCCACAGATTTTATCAACATGTAGAATAGATAAGGGGCGCGGAATTCTCCGCGCCCCAACATCTAGTCAACCAAGACGTGTAATCTTAGTGTGCGACAGCGCCCGTGCCACCCTGTTTCGCAGCAAGAGCCGCGGCAGCGGCGGCTTCTTCGGCCTCTTCATCCCATTCAATCGGCACCGGCTTTCCAACGAGAGCATGTGCGAGAACCTCGGAAACATGCTTCACAGGAATAATCTCTAGGCCTTGCTTAACGTTGTCAGGGATCTCAGGTAGGTCCTTTACGTTTTCTTCAGGGATTAGGACCGTTTTGATCCCGCCGCGAAGCGCCGCTAGAAGCTTTTCCTTTAGACCACCGATTGCCGTCGCATTTCCGCGAAGCGTCACCTCGCCCGTCATCGCAATGTCTTTACGCACGGGGATTTGGGTCAGCACCGACACGATGGCCGTCACCATAGCAAGACCAGCCGAAGGTCCATCCTTGGGCGTTGCGCCATCAGGCACGTGCACGTGGATATCCCAATTATCGAACTTGGTCGGCTTGACCCCCAGCTGAGGCGAAATCGACCGAACATAGCTCGATGCGGCGTCGATGGATTCCTTCATCACGTCGCCAAGTTTACCCGTCGTTTTCATCCGCCCCTTGCCCGGAAGCCGCAGCGCTTCGATGCTGAGCAGTTCACCGCCCACCGAAGTATATGCGAGGCCCGTTACGACACCGACCTGATCTTCCTTTTCAGCAAGACCATGACGGAAGCGCGGCACACCAAGGAAATCGTCGATATTCTCAGCCGAAACTTCAACGCGATCGACCTCTTTCTTGACGATCTTGGTCAGAGCCTTGCGACAAACCTTGGCGATCTCGCGCTCGAGGTTCCGAACGCCTGCTTCGCGGGTATAGGTTCGGATGACCTCGGTCAGCGCATCATCAGACATTTCGAACTCTTTGGTCTTGAGACCGTGGTTCTTGATTTGCTTGGGCAGAAGATGCTGCTTTGCGATTTCGCGCTTTTCGTCCTCGGTATAACCCGAGAGCGAGATGATCTCCATCCGGTCGAGAAGCGGACCAGGCATATTGTAGCTGTTCGAAGTGGTCAGGAACATCACGTTCGACAGATCGTACTCCACTTCGAGATAGTGGTCGACGAAGGTCGAGTTCTGTTCAGGATCAAGAACTTCGAGCATTGCAGATGCCGGATCGCCACGGAAGTCCTGACCCATCTTGTCGATTTCATCGAGCAGGATGAGAGGGTTCGTGGTCTTGGCCTTTTTCAGAGCCTGAATGATCTTGCCGGGCATAGAACCGATGTAGGTCCGGCGATGACCGCGGATCTCGGACTCGTCGCGCACGCCGCCGAGCGAAATACGGATGAACTCGCGTCCAGTGGCTTTGGCGACAGACTTACCAAGCGAGGTCTTACCCACACCCGGAGGGCCAACGAGACACATGATCGGGCCTTTGAGCTTGGCCGAACGCTGCTGCACAGCGAGATACTCGACGATGCGTTCTTTTACCTTTTCAAGGCCATAGTGATCTGCGTCCAAAATCGCCTCGGCATTGCCAAGGTTCTTTTTGGTGCGCGACTTCACGCCCCACGGGATCGAGAGCATCCAGTCAAGATAGTTACGAACAACCGTCGCCTCAGCGCTCATCGGGCTCATGGACTTGAGCTTTTTGAGTTCGGCTTCGGCCTTTTCCTTGGCCTCTTTCGAGAGCTTGGTCGCATCAATGCGGGCTTCCAGCTCGGCGATCTCGTTTTGACCGTCCTCACCGTCTCCGAGTTCCTTCTGAATGGCCTTCATTTGCTCATTCAAATAGTACTCACGCTGGGTGCGTTCCATCTGGCTCTTAACGCGTGTCTTGATCTTTTTCTCGACCTGAAGGACGGACATTTCGCCCTGCATTAGGCCGTAGACTTTCTCTAGACGCTCACTGATCGAAAGCGTTTCAAGAAGTCCCTGCTTTTGATCAACCTCAACCCCAAGATGCCCTGCGACGAGATCGGCAAGCTTTGCAGGATCTGTCGCTTCCGAAACAGCGGCCATCGCCTCTTCGGGGATGTTTTTCTTGATCTTCGCGTAACGCTCGAACTCCTCGCCGACAGAGCGGACAAGAGCAGCGACTTCAGTTTCATCACCAAGGAACTCTTCGAGCGGTTCAACAGTGGCTGCAAAGAAGTTTTCGTTATCCTTGATGTCGGTAATGCGAACGCGGCTCTTGCCTTCGACCAGCACTTTCACAGTGCCATCGGGCAGCTTGAGAAGCTGCAGCACATTCGCGAGAACACCGACTTTGTAGATGTCGTCGCTGGTCGGGTCATCCTGACTTGGGTCAACCTGGCTCGACAACAAAATTTGTTTATCGTCCTGCATCACCTCTTCGAGGGCGCGGACTGATTTCTCTCGACCGACGAAGAGCGGCACGATCATGTGCGGAAACACAACGATATCGCGCAGCGGCAGCACCGGGTAAGACGTGGCGAGAGGTTCTTGCATGCTCGTATCCTTTATCTTGGCAAGACGCCAAGTCCCGATTTTCGGCAACTGACGGCGTCTCCGCTAGGACGCTAAACATGGTGCAGTTAAGCACCGAGTTCAAGCGTCATTGCTCGGGAAATTGTGCCTCTTTGGGATGGAAACAGCAAGGGCTAGAAACTGTAAAATACCCTGTATTCGCCCCCCAATCGCCATATTTCCAAGACATATTGCGACCAAATACTGAGGCACTTCACACAAATGCACATCGCCCTGTGCAGAGTAACACGAGGTCGTGATGCAGACAGCAAGACTTGCGAGGCAGAAACGCCGGTACATCTTTACTGGACTGGGTTGCTTGCTTGCTGGGCTCCTTGGGTTTGGCGTGACGTGGCAAGCCGTGGTCTGCGGATTTGCAAGCCTGGCCTGCCTATCTTTAGTCCTGATGTTGCAGCCCGCACTGCGCAATTGGGCCGAAACCCTTAGCGCTGGTTTTGTGATTGCGACTGCTTTGCCGCTCACCCCTGATGTTGCGCCTTCCGCTGGCTTGGTCACGGGTTGGATCATCCATCAGCTCGCTTACGGACGGATCGCATCCCGTTTCGGGCTTCAATTTAGAAATTCGTCCGAACAGAATATTGTTATTCATGCCACTTCGATTGAGGTTTGGAACGCTGTCATCCCCGGAGAAGGACATCCAGAGGACGTCAAATCCTGTGCGCTTGTCGACTTTGATTGCGATAAAGATGACCGAGACACCTGTTATCTTCGCTTAGAGACAGGTGACACTCTGCTCGAAGAGATGACACTGACCCATTTGGAGCGCACCCGCTACAAATTTGCACGCTTTATGATGGAGCGCGACACGGACGGCGGGGAACAGACCTTCTACACCCTAGAACTTCGCCAAAACGAGGATGGGACGACAAATACCCGTCTGGGGATGGAGCTTTCCAATGCGAGCCTCGGCAACGCACTTTTGCATTGGTTCGATGACGATCTGACGTTCAACCTTTTCGACGTGCAAAGAGCCTTTGGCGATGGTGTCACAAAGCGCTTGGCCTGGAGTGCAACCTAAAATTGACAAAACTTGTCAAAACACTACCATTTGGGCAGACTAAACGACGGAGAATGATATGCGTCTTGCCCTTACTTTTATCCTTACATTTGCCGCAGCAAACGGCGCTCTGGCTCATGGATCACAGAATATCACCTCGGACACCGTTCAGAACGAAATCACCGCCTGTCAGTCCGGCTCGGGCCAAGCATGCCAGAACGTTGCAAGTCTGTTGCGAGACAAAAAGCGATCAAGCGAGGTCGGGCTCCCTTATAATCCGGCAAACGCGCTGCAATTTGCGGAACATGGGTGCAAACTCGGGGACATCGGTTCGTGCACAGAAGCCGGCCGCATTTTGACAAATGGTGGCGGCAAGAATTCGGACTTTGGCCTTCGTGACGACGCGAAAGGGATCACATTCCTGACACCGGCCTGTCGGCAAGGGTCACGATCTGCCTGCGAAATGCTGGACGCTATCGGCGCGCGCTGATCAAAGCGGCTCGATGTCACCTTCTGCGCGCCGCGCATGGAAGTCTGCCTCGAAATCGGCAAAGCGCCCTTCGGCGATAGCATCGCGCATCCCCTGCATAAGCTCCTGATAGTAATGGAGGTTATGCCATGTAAGCAACATCCCCGAGATCATCTCTTGGGCGCGAAACACATGATGGAGATAAGCGCGACTATAATTGCGACAAGCGGGACAGGTGCAGTTCTCATCAAGAGGGCGCGGGTCGTCTTGGTGTCGGGCATTTTTGATATTCACTTGACCGCGGCGGGTCCAAGCCTGACCTGTGCGACCTGATCGCGACGGCAGCACACAGTCCATCATATCGATGCCGCGTTTAACTGCGCCGACAATGTCATCGGGCTTGCCGACACCCATCAGATAGCGTGGCTTGTCCTTGGGCAGCATATCGGGTGCGTATTCCAGAACGCCGAACATAGCCTCCTGCCCCTCACCAACAGCAAGGCCGCCGACAGCATAGCCGTCAAAGCCGATATCAACGAGAGCCTTGGCGCTTTCTTCGCGCAATTCCTGAGTGACGCCGCCTTGCTGAATGCCAAATAGCGCATGACCCGGGCGATCGCCAAAGGCATCGCGCGAACGTTGCGCCCAACGCATCGACAGACGCATAGATGCAGCAACCGCTTCGTCTGTTGCTGGCAGCGCGGGACACTCGTCAAAACACATCACGATGTCAGAGCCGAGTAACTTTTGAATTTCCATAGAGCGCTCGGGCGTCAATTCGTGCTTAGAGCCGTCGATATGGCTCTTAAACGTTACGCCTTTTTCGGCAAGCTTGCGCAGATCCGCCAAACTCATGACCTGAAAACCGCCAGAGTCCGTGAGGATCGGACCATCCCAGTTCATAAACTTGTGCAGACCACCCAGACGATCAATGCGCTCTGCGGTTGGACGAAGCATGAGATGATAAGTATTGCCAAGCAGGATATCAGCACCCGTTGCTTTGACGCTCTCGGGCATCATGGCTTTGACCGTTGCAGCCGTACCAACAGGCATAAAGGCAGGCGTACGAATTTCGCCGCGCGGGGTGTGGATCACGCCTGTGCGGGCCTTGCCATCGGTGGCCTTGAGATCAAAGCTAAAGCGGTTCATTGGCGTTCTCCTTCGGCATCGCGCACTCAGATACCTAAATCTGCCAAGATGCCAAGAGGAACCTCACGAAAGAATGGCTTCGAGGTCGTCTTTGAGCAGCCGCGCAGCGGTGCGCGTCTCAATCACAAAGGAAGCCATACGTGCAACACGCAATAGCGCCTCTTTTTCTTCGGGTGAAAGAGGGCCGGCCTTTTCGCTGTCCCCTACGCCCAAAGCCCCGATCCTTTTGCCGCGACAGGTTACTTCACAGATTGTCATGCCGACGACCTGATAGGACTTGCCATATTCCTCGGCGATTTTGGCCATGTAGGGGCTTGCATCTGGGACATCGAGATAGGAATAGCTGCGAAAGATTTCCTTTTGCATCAAAGGCCATCGTTTTCGAGCGAGGTTATATCCCCCAATGACATAATTCATGTCACTCAGCTCAATATACAGTGACGCCCGATTACGCCCGACGACTTTCGCGCCCAGTTCGGCAATAGAGTCAAACAGCGGGTTCCGCGTCAGCTCATAGGCCGCAGCAAGCTGCGGATCTTCCATCTGACCAAGGATTTCGGAAAGTTCAGTAGCCATCTTTAGCCTATGCGTTCGCAAGCGCAAAAACGTCACCAAGCATCAGCTTATACGCAATTTTCTCGCGCAAGATTTCGCTCGTGATCTCTGCAAGTTTAACCAGTTCGTCGCTATGCTCGACATAAGTACCAATGCGCTCGTTTGTAATTCCGACAATGCTCCCGATTGTCTCATTATTCAGCTCGAGCGAACAAAAAATGGCACTTTTTGCCGACGCCTGCGCACCATTTACGAGATGCGATTTGGGATAGTGACTGTCTAACTCTGCAATCACCTCAAATGGCTTGGAGCGCACGCGATCAATGGTTCGAGGGAAGTTTGTGAACTCTCCACCACAAGCACCAACGACGTGTAGTTCTTCGGGACCAACGAGGATCACGAGCGCTGCGTCCACGCCGGAAAGTCGAACAA
>JAYPUF010000115.1:0-7988 GCA_038133925.1 Marivivens sp.
ACTTTGCCTATGAAGTGTCGCGCTCCATGCGCGCGGTCGAAGGCTCGCTCCTTGTTGTGGACTCGACCCAAGGCGTTGAAGCGCAGACCCTCGCCAACGTCTATCAGGCGATTGAGGCTGACCACGAGATCGTGCCCGTTCTGAACAAGATCGACCTTCCCGCCGCAGACTGTCCGCGCGTTGCAGCGCAAATCGAAGATGTGATCGGGATTGACGCTTCGAACGCGCTTCAGGTGTCGGCAAAGTCGGGCATCGGAATCAAGGAAACGCTCGAAGCCATCGTTCACCGTCTTCCTGCCCCCAAGGGTGAACGCGATGCACCGCTCAAAGCGATGCTCGTGGACTCTTGGTATGACGCCTATCTTGGCGTTGTTGTTCTTGTCCGCATCGTGGACGGCGTGCTCAAGAAAAACGACCGTGTCCGCTTTATGTCGAACGGCACCGTGCACCATGTGGACCGCATCGGTGTGTTCAAGCCCGGTATGCTCCCCGTCGAGGAACTCGGGCCGGGCGAGATCGGATTCCTTACCGCCTCGATCAAACAGGTGCGCGACACCCGCGTCGGTGACACCATCACCAGCGAGCGCAAGGGCGTGGAAAAGGCGCTGCCAGGCTTTAAGCCGTCGCAGCCCGTCGTGTTCTGCGGACTCTTCCCCGTGGACAGCTCGGAATTCGAAGACCTTCGCGACGCGATTGAAAAGCTGGCGCTCAACGATGCATCCTTCTCGTTCGAGATGGAAACCTCGGCCGCGCTTGGCTTTGGCTTCCGTTGCGGATTCCTAGGTCTTTTGCACCTCGAAGTGATCCGCGACCGTATCGAGCGTGAATACAACATCGACCTGATTACCACTGCGCCGTCGGTGGTCTATCACCTTCATATGAAGTCGGGCGAGATCCGTGAGCTCCACAATCCCGCCGACATGCCCGAAGTGACCACCATCGACCACATCGAAGAGCCGCGCATCAAGGCGACAATCATGGTGCCGGATGAATATCTCGGTGATGTGCTCAAGCTTTGCCAAGATCGCCGCGGCATGCAGCTCAACCTGAGCTACGCTGGCGTTTCGCGGGCAATGGTGGAATATGATCTGCCGCTCAACGAAGTGGTGTTCGACTTCTACGACCGTCTGAAATCCGTGACCAAGGGCTATGCGTCCTTCGACTATGCGGTGACGGGCTACCGCGAGGATAACCTCGTCAAAATGTCGATCCTTGTGAACGACGAGCCTGTGGATGCGCTTTCGATGCTGGTGCACCGTGACCGCGCCGAAATGCGTGGCCGCGCCATGTGCGAAAAGCTCAAGGATCTCATCCCGCGTCACATGTTCAAAATCCCGATCCAAGCGGCCATCGGCGCCAAGGTCATCGCCCGCGAAACCCTCTCGGCTCTCCGCAAAGACGTGACCGCCAAATGCTACGGCGGCGACGCCACCCGTAAACGCAAGCTTCTCGACAAGCAAAAGGCGGGTAAGAAGAAGATGCGCCAGTTCGGCAAAGTGGAAATCCCACAAGAGGCCTTCATCTCAGCGCTCAAGATGGACAACTAAAACAAAAAGCCCCGCAGACGCGGGGCTTTTTGTTTGGGCGGGTGGCAGCGGTTGGTGAGCTAAATGCCGACATGCTCGCTTTTGGAGATTTTAACCATTGATATTCCCTCATAAGTTTATAACAGTTACGCTGACTCGATTTGAGGCGGCGTTTTGAGGTTAGGAGAAGTATGAGTAGTTTTCATCAAAACAAGATTGCAATTGTGTATGACTTTGACAAAACACTTTCCCCTAAAGATATGCAGGAATTCGGAATTTTTGATCATATTGGAGCGCAATCCTCAGATTTTTGGGCCGATGTAAAAAAGGTTCGCGATGAGACGAAGGCGGAAGAACTTCTTGTATACATGAAGAAAATGATCTTTGCTGCTCGAGACGAAAAGTCGGAATTTACTCAGGAAAAGCTCATATCGCTAGGTAAAGACATAGAGTTCTTTAATGGCGTTGAAACTTGGTTCGATCGTGTCAATTCATACGTATCTGAAATTGCAGGCGATACGCCAATTCATGTTGAGCATTATATCGTCTCGTCTGGTTTGAGAGACATGATCAAAGGTTCCAAAATTGCCGAGAAATTCAAAAGAATCTATGCGTGTGAATTTATGTATGAAGACGGAAAACCTATTTGGCCCGCTCGAATTGTGACAGATGCTGCAAAGACGCAATATATTTTTAGAATTAATAAGGGGGTTCTTGACCCTGTCGAGGACGGTATCAATGACCATATGCCAGAAAGTGAAAGGGCCATTCCGTTCTCCAATCTAATGTATATTGGAGATAGCGTAACCGACATCCCAAGTATGGCCGTTGTGATGAAGAACGGTGGCCACTCTGTTGCTGTTTATGATCCGTTAAAAGCAGATGATCAGTCTCACATGAACAAAATGAGACAACTAAAGAGCGCAAGTCGTATCGATTTCTTTTGCGCTGCCGACTACTCTGAAGGATCTGTTTTGGAAAAGATGATTTTTCAGACACTTTCGGTAATAGCAAACCGGATCAAACTGAGGCGAGACATATCTGAATTATAGGCTCTTTAAACCTATTCGCCCTCCCCAAGGGTCGGTTCGCGCTAGTGCTCACCTCGCACACCGTCAATTGACCCACATCAATCCGCGATCCGCTGAATCATGCTTAGCTCTAAGTGTTGATAAGAGGAGGAACGCTGATGTTTAGACTGGCGACTGTATTGTTTTCTCTAATTGCGACGACGCTTGCTGGGTCGTTCGTTGTTGCGGCGCTCACGATGGGAATGGTCTCGCTTGGGCCGATCCTCGTTGCGGCGGCGATTGGTGCGGCGCTTGCCATTCCGGTGAGCCTCTTCGTCGCAAAGATGATCGTGAACACTTAAGCGACGGAACGGGCAGAGCGCTGCGTATTACTCCTAAATCCCAAGGAGAATGCCATGACCCGCCTGTCCGTGATCTATATCGCCTTGATCGCCACTTTGAGCAGCATGGCGGTCTATTCTTCTGCGGTATTCTAAGCGTTGAGGAAGTGCCTCACCGAGGCTTCGAACTCGCGCGGCTTTTCTGCGTGGAGCCAATGGCCCGTCCCTGGAATTTTTGCGAAATAGCTGTTCGGGAATAGCTCTTTGATGCGTGCGCGATACTCGGGTTTCACATAGTCCGAGTTTGCCCCCGACAAGAACAGGGTTGGCCCCGTGAACTGGCCCGTGACTTCGGGAAAGCCTACGATCTTGTCCATCTCGGCCTCGAGCACATCAAAGTTCAGCTTCCAGCGCTTTTCCTTGAGATCAAGCGATTGCAGGAAGAAGTCGCGTAGGCCAGCTCCAAGGTGCTCTAACTGCTCGGCTGCGTCTGAACGGTTGTGAACACGTGAGAGATCAACCGCACGCATTGCATCAATATTGCCTGTCTGCGTGTGCGAATACGCAACGGGCGCGATGTCGGCGACCACGAGTTTGCGCACTTTTTCCGGATGGCGGAGCGCGAGAAGCATCGAAGCCTTGCCGCCCATCGAATGACCGACAACATCCCATTGACCCTCAATGACCTCGGCCAGATCGTCGCCAAGTTCCGGATAGGAATGTGTGTCTTTCCAAGGGCTTGATCCATGGTTGCGCATGTCGACACAGACAACCTCGCGCTCGTCAGAGAGGCGCTTTGCTATCACGCCCCAATTCCGAGCTGAACCAAAAAGCCCGTGTGCAATCAGGAGGTTAGAGCGTTCAGTCGGGGCGCCATGGCGGATCGTGTTCAACATACATCACTACATATTCTTAAGCGGTCTGAGGAGCCAGAGGGTTTGAGCGGATACCTGCCGATGGGCTAGTGGGGGGTATGCAACGTAGTACGCTTGAACAACACCTGATTCCGCTCGAAGGGATGCTTGAGGAAAAACTTCGCCTCAAGTCCGGTCAGCTGCGCGACCGTCTGAGTAAGGCGCGTTATCGCTTGCCGCGTCGTTTGCGCAAGGATGTCGAGTTTATTCTTCAGGCTGACTACATGACCCAAAATCCGCAGCTTGCGATTATGGTGAGCGAGTCGCGGTTCCTAGGAGCGGTAAGAGCGGTCGCTGCGTATTTGTCAGACCTCGATCCTGCAAAGGAACGCAAAGACCGATTGCTGAACCTTGCCGCGCTCATCGCGCTTTACGTTCTGATGACAGGCGTGGCCGTGGTCGGCGTTATGGTCTGGCGTGGACTTATCTAAAACTTGAATGAAAGCTGGTTTGTTTTTGCCCGCTTCGCAGGTTTGCGGCTTGATGTGTTTTTGCGACTGGCGTGCTTCGCAACCACACGCGATGCCTCGGCTTTGTGGCCCACGCTCTTGCGAATTGCATAAATTGCATCACGGGCGAATTTGGTCGCTGTGTTATGGTCTACGATAGGGGGCGGGTAAGAGGTCTGACCACCCCATTTCCATGGCTCATGAAGGAAAGCGTCGGGCACAGACGCGAGTTCAGGGATATACTTGCGGATGAACATGCCATTCGGATCGTGGTCATAGCCCTGTTTGATCGGGTTGTAGATGCGGACCGTGTTAATGCCTGTTGTTCCTGACTGCATCTGAACCTGAGGCCAATGAATGCCGGGTTCATAATCGATGAACTGACGCGCGAGGAAGAGCCCGCTTTGGCGCCAAGGCAGCCAGAGGTGATAGCTGGCAAAGGACATGAGCATCGCGCGCATCCGAAAATTGAGCCAGCCGTGTTGATTAAGGGCGCGCAGGCAAGCGTCCACAAAAGGATAGCCCGTGAGACCTTTTTGAAACGCATCAAGCCTATCTTGCGTGCTGGATTCGGGCCGCAGCCCATCATAGGCCGAATGCATGTTCTCGAACTCGATGCGCGGTTCGTCTTCGAGCTTTTGCATAAAGTGGCAGTGCCAATGCAGTCGCCCAGCGAATGAGGAAAGCGAATTGTGCCAAACCTTGTCCGATGGCTTATCCAACTCGCGCATCCGTGTCCAAGTTGCTTGGGCTGCCTCACGCATCGAAAGAGTGCCCCAAGTGAGATGAGGCGAAAGCCGAGAACATGCGTCAAATGCGGTTACTGGGCTCGACATTTCAAAACGGTAGTTGCGCCCTCTCACGTAAAGGAAGCTGTCTAATGTTCTGAGCGCCGCCTTGCGTCCACCTCTTTGGCGTGCGGGACAGGGATCTTGGTCTAGGCCGAGGTCATTTGCCGATGGGATGGTCGTAGGGAAATCGCAATCTGGGCTTCGAATTGTGCTGGGCGTCGGTGCGAGCGTTGTTGCCATCACCTTGTCCCAATGCTCTGCCCAGCCAACGCGCGTTTTCAGGGGTCGAACGACGCCAGTTTGGGGGAACTCTTGCCACTCGAGGCCCTGTGCTTTGCCCCATGACGCGATGCGTTGGTCTCGTTCAAACGTCCAAGCGTTCCCTGTTTCCTCATGGCTCCAGAGTTTGAAGGCACCAAAATGCTCGCGAATGAGGCTCAGTGCTAAAATGGCATCCATAGTGAGAACATAGAGTTCTGATCCGCGCGCCCTTAGGTCGCTTTGCAACTCGATCAGGCTCTCCGATGCAAAAGACCATTGTCGCGCCGAGCTGTCCGGAAGGTGCCAATAGTCCGGTTCTGCGATATAGATGGGGAGGACTACGCCGTTTCTGACGGCTTGGATTAGGGGCTCGTGATCTTGAACCCTCAAGTCGCGTTTGAACCAGACGACGTTAAGCACCGTTTCCTCACCGATAATTCAGGGGGAAACCTAGGCCACGATCATGGCGCGGCAAGTTTATCTGGGGTCAATCGCCCTTGATGAGAGTGGTTCTCGGACGACCAAAGTCACGGTGACGAAAGCCACATAGAGCAGCATGTACCACGATCCCATCTTGGCGAAGTTGACCAAGTCTGCGCTTGTTTGGCCGCTATAGATCCAAGTCTTCGTTGCTGTTCCAACGTTCTCAGCGATCCAAAGGAAGAACGAGGAGAGGAACGCAGCGACTGGGAGGGGCATCCAGTACCAACGGCCGATCTCGAACCATATCCGCGTGCGCCAGAATATTAGGACAGATCCGATAAATAGACCCAGACGGATGTCCCAAATGTAATGGTGCGTAAAGAAATTAAGGTAAATCAGCCCTGCAAAGCACAATGTGACCCAATAAGGCGGATAGGGCGCAAATCGCATATCAAAGAGCCGCACTGCGCGGGCCATAAAGCTGCCGACTGATGCGTACATGAACCCCGAGAAAAGCGGCACGCCCGCGATTTTAAGAAGGCCTGCGCCGGGGTAATCCCAGCTTCCCATGTGAAGTTTGAACACTTCCATGATTGTGCCTGTAAGGTGAAAAAGCAGTATCACTTTGGCTTCGGACATGGTCTCGAGCCGAAAGAGCAGGAAAAGGATTTGAAGTAAAAGGGCATAGGCGACCAGAGCGTCATAGCGGGCAATTGGCCAATCCGCCTGCCAGATTTGACTTGAGATGATCATTCCGATCAGGAGCAAGCCGCCAAAGAGTGTCGCCCAGCCCATCTTGACGACGAACATAACAAACTCGGTGATCGGGAGTGGAAGCTTCGCACGAAGCCAGTCGCCTAATCGTCTCTCAAGTGTTCTGGTCTGCATAGCACACCGATAAATAGAAAAAAGGGGGCCTGTCAGCCCCCTTTGAGGTTAGTCTAAAGTTCGCTCTTACAGGTTCGGGTAGAGCGGGAATTTTTCGCAAAGGGCGGCGACTTCTTCGCGGACCTTTGCTTCGATTTCGGCGTTGCCTTCAGCGCCATTTGCTGCGAGGCCGTCGACGACTTCGACGATCCAGTCAGCGATCTGGCGGAACTCAGCCTCGCCAAAGCCGCGAGTGGTGCCAGCTGGGGTGCCAAGACGAACGCCCGAAGTCACAGTCGGCTTTTCCGGATCAAACGGGATACCGTTCTTGTTGCAAGTGATGTGCGCACGGCCAAGAGCCTTTTCGGTGTCGTTGCCCTTTACGCCTTTGGGGCGCAGGTCAACGAGCATCACGTGGCTGTCGGTGCCGCCGGTGACGATGTCGAGGCCGCCCTTCATGAGCTGGTCAGCAAGCGCCTGAGCGTTTACAACAACCTGCTTCTGGTAGGACTTGAATTCGGGACGGAGCGCTTCGCCGAAAGCAACGGCTTTGCCAGCGATGACGTGCATCAGCGGGCCGCCCTGAATGCCTGGGAAGATTGCCGAGTTTACCTTTTTGGCGATGTCCTCGTTGTTGGTGAGGATCATGCCGCCACGCGGACCGCGAAGGGTCTTGTGCGTGGTTGTGGTTGCAACATCTGCATAAGGGAAAGGCGACGGATAGATACCAGCAGCAACAAGGCCAGCAAAGTGCGCCATGTCCACCATCAGAAGCGCGCCAACCGAGTCAGCGATTTCACGCATCTTCGGGAAGTCGATGATACGGGGGATAGCCGAGCCGCCGGCGATGATGAGCTTGGGCTTGTGCTCAGTTGCGAGGGCTTGGATCTGATCATAGTCGATCTGGCTGTCTTGCTGGCGAACGCCATACTGGATCGCGTTGAACCATTTGCCCGACTGGTTCGGCTTTGCGCCATGGGTCAGGTGGCCGCCTGCGTCGAGGCTCATGCCGAGGATGGTGTCGCCGGGCTGTAGGAGCGCGGTGTAAACACCCTGGTTCGCCTGCGAGCCCGAGTTGGGCTGAACGTTGGCGAATTCGCAACCGAAGAGTTCCTTGGCGCGGTTGATCGCAAGATCTTCTGCGATGTCCACGAACTGGCAGCCACCATAGTAGCGACGGCCCGGGTAGCCTTCTGCGTATTTGTTGGTCATCACCGACCCCTGCGCTTCCATAACGGCGGCAGAGACGATGTTTTCGGACGCGATCAGTTCGATCTCGTGGCGCTGACGGCCAAGTTCTTGGCGGATTGCGCCAAAGATCTCGGGATCGCGGGTTTCAAGGCTTTCGGTGAAGAAACCGGAATCGGTAGCAGTCATTGGAATTCCTCTGGCTGAGGGGGTTGGTT
>JAYPUF010000116.1:0-7910 GCA_038133925.1 Marivivens sp.
ATCATCAGATTTGTGCGCGATCGACTTGAGCCCTTTGGCGTCGCTGAAAGCTACGTTGTCGCCATGTCGATCTTTGGAATGTTGAATTGGTTTTACATGTGGAACGCGGATGCAGATGAAAGCGCCCGCGATGCCTATGCCACCAAAGTCACCAATTTGGTACTGGGCGGGCTACCCCGCCTTTAATGCTCGTCATAGGTCACGACGACCTTGTCAGTTACAGGATAAGATTGGCAGGATAGCACAAATCCCTTCTCAACTTCATAATCTTCAAGAGCGTGGTTGGTCACCATTTCGACTTCACCCTCGATCACACGGCACTTGCACGTCGAACAAACTCCGCCCTTGCAGGCATAGGGAGCGTCGAGGTTTGCGCCAAGCGCGGCATCGAGCACCGAGGTATCACGTTTGGCTTCGACGAAACGGGTCGTACCGTCGATGGTGACAGAAAGAGCATAGGTTGCATCACCCTTTTCCGCAGCCTCGGCAACGCGCTTTGGCAAACGCCCAGGTTGGCTACTTGCAAAGAGTTCAAACTTGATCTGCTCTTCGCTTAATCCATGTGCTTTTAGGCTCTCCGCGATGGTAAGCATCATAGGTTCTGGCCCACAGATAAACGCGGTGCGGATGTGCGACAGGTTGACCCAAGACGCAAAGAGTTGTTCGCATTTCTGCGCATCAACGCGCCCTGTGAAAAGGTCGATGTCCTGCGCTTCGGTTTCGAGCACATGGATCACCGTAAAGCGCCCAAGATAGCGGTTTTTGATATCCTCTAGCTCTTCGCGAAACATGATCGTGTTCACCGCGCGGTTCGCATAGATCAAAGTGAAATGACTGTTTGGTTCGTCTTCGAGCACAGTTTTTAAGATCGAAAGAACAGGCGTGATCCCAGAGCCGCCCGCGAAACCAAGGTAATTCTTGCGCTCGGCCCCGCCTAATGGAACATGAAAATTGCCCATCGGCGGCATGACCTCGATCAGATCGCCTGGTTTGAGATTATCGTTCGCCCAAGAGGAAAAGGCCCCGCCAGCAACCCGCTTGATCCCAACCTGAAGCTTGCCCTCGGACCGCCCTGCGCAGATCGAATAGGAACGTCGCACCTCAACGCCTTCGATATTGGTGCGAAAGGTCAGATATTGCCCAGGAATGAAGTCGAACGCGTCTTTGGGCGCGTCGAGCGTCACGACAATCGCATCGCGGATCGTGTTATGAACATCAGTGACTTTGAGAGGATAGAAGCGCGACATGATGGCCCCTTAGATACATTTGAAATAGTCGAAGGGCTCTTTGCAGTCATTGCACCGCCAGAGCGCTTTACAGGGGGTGGAGCCGAACTGGCTCACTCGTTCGAGATCGCAAGAGCCGCAATGCGGGCACACATCAGGGCCTTTTGCCGTAGATGGTGGCGCGATACCGTAGGCCTTGAGCGCTGCGCGTCCTTCGTCTGTGATCCAGTCAGTGGTCCAAGGCGGCGCGATGCGGCGCTCAATCTGAACCGCCAACCCATGCTCGGACAGATGTTTACGAATATCGCTTTCGATCACCGTCGTCGCAGGGCAGCCCGAATAAGTCGGAGAAACCACGACCCAAGTTTCATTGCCTCGTAATTCGACATCACGAATAATCCCAAGATCAACAAGTGAGATCACTGGGATCTCTGGATCGGGGACTTCACGAAGTCGCGCCCATACATGCGCCAGATCAGACATTACCAGCGCGCGTCCGGATATGCGCGCGGCAGGAACTGCATGACCGCCAACATGTGACCAAGATGTTCTGAGTGGCGCGAGCCATCACGACCGCCGCGATGCGCAAACCGACTTTCAGGGATCACCAAAGTGGCTTCCGACATCACTGCGGCGACAATGCGATCAAATTCCGCACGGAGCTCGTTCGGGTTAACTGTGATACCCTCTTGAGCATTCATATCGTCGATACTGTCGGCCTCGAACATTTCGCCCACATAAGGCCAAAGACGGTTCAATGCGGCCTGCATCTTTGCGTGGCTTTCTTCGGTTCCATCCCCAAGACCAATGACCGTATCGGAAGAGCGCTCTTGGTGATAACTCACCTCTTTGAGTGCTTTCATCGCGATGGCGGCCACCCGTTCATCCGAACTGTCGCATAGGCGGGTCAGCATTAGCTTGTGCCACGCATCAAAAAGAAATTGGCGCATAAGGGTATGCCCAAAGTCGCGGTTGGGCAGCTCGGTCAACAAACAGTTGCGAAAATCGATCACATCACGCCGATAGGCAAGATCATCTGCCGTGCGCCCCTTGCCTTCGACCTCAGCGGCAAGGCCAAGCCACATTTGCGTTTGGCCGATCAGGTCAAGCGCGGTGTTGGCAAGCGCGATGTCCTCTTCGAGGATAGGAGCATGACCGCACCATTCCGAAACACGATGTCCCAGAACCAGAGTGTTGTCCCCCATCCGCACGAGAAATTCAAAAAGCGCCGACATCACATCGCCCCTACTTCGTCGGGAATGTCAAAAAAGGTGGGGTGCCGATAGACTTTGCTCCGTGACGGATCATAAAGCGGACCTTTTTCAGAAGGCGAAGACGCGGCGATATTTGACGCCTCAACAACCCAAATCGAAACGCCTTCATTGCGACGGGTGTAAACATCGCGCGCATTCTTGATCGCCATTTCAGCGTCGGGCGCATGGAGCGAGCCAACATGGCGATGGCTCATGCCATGTTGACCACGGATAAAGACTTCCCAAAGGGGCCATTCATTGCTCATCGGTGTCTCCTATTCCGCAGCCATTCTGCGTGCACGTTTCTTTGCAGCATGCGCCATGAGACCGTCACGGACCCACTGACCATCTGCCCAAGCGTCCTGACGGGCTTCCATACGCTCGTTGTTGCACGGACCATTCCCGTTCAACACGTCAAAGAACTCGGTCCAATCAGGCTCGCTAAAGTCATAGTGACCGCGCTCTTCGTTCCATTTGAGATCGGGGTCGGGGACGGTTAGGCCAAGATATTCGGCCTGTGGCACGGTCTGATCCACAAACTTCTGGCGAAGCTCGTCATTGGTGTTGATCTTGATCTTCCACGCCATGTTCTGAGTGGAATGCACAGACTCCGCATCAGAGGGACCAAACATCATGAGAGAGGGATACCAGAAGCGGTTCAGCGCATCTTGAGCCATGCGCTTTTGCTCGGGTGTGCCCTGCGCCATCTTCATCATAATGTCGAAGCCTTGGCGCTGGTGGAAGGACTCTTCCTTGCAGATACGGATCATTGCGCGGCTATATGGACCATAAGAGGTTCGCTGAAGCGGAACTTGGTTCATGATCGCGGCGCCATCGACAAGCCAACCCACAGCACCGACATCTGCCCAAGTGAGGGTCGGATAATTGAAGATCGAAGAATACTTCATCCGTCCGGAAAGCAGCTGCTCGGTCAGATCATCGCGGCTCACACCGAGGGTCTCGGCGGCGCAATATAGATACAGCCCGTGTCCCGCTTCGTCTTGAACTTTGGCGAGAAGGATCGCTTTGCGTTCTAATGTCGGCGCGCGCGTGATCCAGTTCCCTTCAGGCAATTGACCAACGATTTCAGAGTGAGCATGTTGACCGATCTGTCGGATCAAAGTCTTGCGATAACCCTCGGGCATCCAGTCTTTTGGCTCTATCTTCTCGCCGGCATCAATGCGCGCCTGAAAATGGATTTCTTCTGGCGTCATCTCAGAGCGAGCCTTGCCGCCCTCGGACTTGATCATTTGTGCGTACATTCGTTCCTCCCCGAAACGCTGCGCTTGGGAGTGAACTTATACGATTAGGCGTCGCCGCTCAAACAATATGTTACCGTATTTGTAAAATTTACAAAAAATGGTAACACTAATTCAGTCATCCGCGATCAAATTCTGATATTCGGCAAGGAAAACCATCTCAGGATCAACGTCTTGATAGGAAAGTCCCTGCTCTTCGATCCACGCTTCAAGCATATTGAACATATCGCCCGCTTTATACTGAGCTGGCCGATAACGCGTGTTCCAACTATTGCCGCTCCAATCATCCCACGGTCTCTCGACGCAAATGTGCTTTCCAATACGAGAGTTTTGAATGATGCACTTACCGACAGATTCGAACGTCGTCTTGCTGATCTTGCCATGAGGTGCGTCGTATGACGACAAGAGCGCGAGGTCGCAGCTATATCCTTCGATGTTTGATCCTGAATAAGGTGTTGCACGGACCCCCTCGAACCATTGCCGTCCGAGACTCATTGTACCTTGGATTGCGCGTTCGGAACCATCATGACAAAAATCACAGTTATCAAAGACAAAGCCGAAGCGGGTGCGAATATCGGTGCTCGGGGCGGTCACCCAAGACATAGGCGCACGAGAGCCCAACGAACGGATCGTGCACTGTTCGAACCAAGCAGTAGATTGGCCGAAAATAAAGTCGACATCGCCTTCAATGTCGCTCTCGATAATGCAGCTCCGAACGGTCGCACCTTTGTAGGGTGATTGCAGATAAAGCGTGTCCTGAAAACTTCTGAGGCGCACATTCTTTAGCAAGAGACGATCCGCGCCCGCGCTCAGCAATGCTACTGCCTGATGTTGGCCCTTTGCAAATTGACCACTAGCATTCTTTTCCGTCGAGCCTGTTTGTTCGCGATCGCAGTTATAGGTGTTCTGGATGGTCAGGTTAAAGACCTCCAGATCATCGGCCTCAACCCGAAAGACCGAGGCATTTGCCGTAGTGATAAATCCGCGCGATCCGATACGCTCAAATATCTCGCGCACACCACGAGGGGCTTTGGCAAATTGCGCGCTAAAACGCTGGCGGTATTCGCGGCCCTTCATTTCCGCGTCTATATTCTCATAAACTTGGACATCACTTGGTGCATCACCAAGCCCAAAGATGGTCAATGGGCCTGTTGTTTTTGGCACATAGACTAGCCCCTGATACTGACCGGGCCTCACACCTATAACCATGCGCTGGTGGGGATAGCGGAGATCTGCTACATGATTAATAGCAGCCTGTAGGCTGGTGAATTCTTCGCCCTCTCCAACCATCAGATCGGGCGTTAGGTTTCGAGTATTGCCAATTCGGGGAAACCACGGATCAAGTCGGTCACTCCCTGCTTTTCCAGTATAGCGAAGCACTTCGTCTCGACGGAATTCCTTTGCTTGATCGGTCGAAAGCTGCGGGCGCATCAGAGCCCCGCCAAAGCGCAGACCATCATCAGTGGCCCAACACCCTTGGTGTCATCGGAAACACGTTTTTCTGTGAGATAGTATTCAGCGCTGCCGTCCCTAAATCGCCCTTCATACCACCCAAGCCCTGCCACGTGGCAAATCTCGACCATTTCGCAGCCCCCCTCTGATTTGGGACGGATCGCAAAATCAAAAAGCAATTGAGCAATCCCCTCTGGCGCATCGCAAAGCCCGAGCCGCTGTGCGCGCAAGAGCGCATAGGTAAACATCGCCGAAGCTGAGGTCTCTTGGTAGTTCGCCGCCAATTCCGGACGATTAATCACTTGCAACCAAAGTCCGTTGGACTGCCGTAGTTCCTTAATCTTCTCAAGAAGCGCAATTGTTTGAGCGCGCAATGGCTCAAAGTCATCTCCTGTCAACTCCGCCACATCGACGAGAGCCATCGCAAGCCAGCCGATTGCCCGCGCCCAAAAGTCAGGATTTTGCCCTGTTAGCGGGTCCGCCCATGGCTGTTCACGCGCCTCATCAAACGCATGTTTGTAAAGGCCTGTAGTCGGGTCGAAAAGAGCTTCAAGCGCCAGGTCAATCTGACGAATTGAGTCTTGCACCGCCTCTTGATCACTATTCAGCTTCGCATGCGCGATGCGGAACGGTTGCCCCATATAGAGGCCGTCGAGCCAGATCTGCCACGGATAACGTAGCTTGTGCCAATAAACGCCGGAACGCGTACGAGGATGAGTAGCCAATTGTCGTGCAAGCAGGTCAGCCGCGATGCGATACTTTTGCTCACCCGTCACGGCGAAAAGATACAGGAGTGCGCGGCCCGACAATACATTATCGATATTATAGTCGGAAAGCGTATACCCCTTAAGTGCACCTTCGGCACTGACTTGGGCATCGACCAACCGAATTAGGTGATCCAGCCAAACCTGATCCGATGTCTCAAGATGTAGCAGCTCTAGTCCGCGATAAATGCAGCCGTCCTCATAGCACCAAGGCCCACCCTTATAGGGCTTATGGGTACGAACAAAATTCTCGATGTAATCCTTCATGCTTCCCCCCAAAAAAAGAGCAGCAAGATCATAGACGGTAGGCTTCCTTGGCAAGGCGATAAGTGAGGTCATAAGCAAGCTCGTGGGCCTCTTCCGCCTCCAAACGCCCTGTCATGACAAGGTTGGCGAGGAAGGAACAATCTACACGTCGCGCAACATCATGGCGAGCAGGGATGGAACAAAATGCACGCGTGTCATCATTGAAGCCAACAGTGTTGTAGAAACCCGCCGTTTCGGTTGCTTGCTCACGGAAACGCATCATCCCTTCAAAACTATCGTGGAACCACCACGGAGGCCCGAGGCGCAGAGCGGGATAAACCCCTGCAAGCGGCGCAATTTCTCGGGCGTAAGACGTCTCATCCAAAGTGAAAACGATTACGGTTAGATCAGACCGTTCACCCACTGCGCTCAAGAGAGGCTGAAGCGCTTTGACGTAGTCAGTTCGCGTGGGAATATCGTATCCCTTATCGCGGCCAAATTGCGACATGACGGTCGAAGAGTGATTGCGGCTTGATCCCGGATGGATTTGTAAAACAAGCCCATCATCGAGGCTAATACGCGCCATCTCAGTGAGCATCTGCCCGCGAAACATATCGGCCTCATCCGCCGAACACGCACCACGCAGCGCTTTATCAAAGAGCTTTGCAGCGACATCTTGCGGCAAGTCCTCTGTCCGCGCTGTCGCATGCCCGTGGTCCGTTGACGTTGCGCCATAAGACTTGAAGAATTCGCGTCGCTTCCTGTGGGCAGCCAGATAGCCGACCCAAGTCGATGTATCTTCGTCGGTCAACTCTCCGAGTGCTGCGACATTGGCGGCAAACCCCGCGAATTCAGGATCAACAACCGCATCAGGCCGATATGCAGTAATTACACGACCTTTCCAACCGCTCTCACGTATCTGACGGTGCCAGCGGAGGCTATCAAGAGCGCTCTCTGTTGTAGAAATAGCTTCGATATTGAAACGCTCGAAGAGAGCTCGCGGACGGAACTCGTCCTGCTTAAGCTTTTCATCAATTCGGTCATAGATTTCATCAGCATTTTTCGCCGATAATCGCTCTTCAATTCCGAAGACTTCTTGGAATGAGTGGTCTATCCATAAACGCGACGGCGTCCCGCGAAAGAGGTGGAAGTTTTCTGCAAAAAGCCGCCAAATCTTACGCGAGTTTTTCTCCGTCACGCCGCCATCGGCCCTAGGAACACCTAAATCTTCGAGCTTGATGCCTTGGGAGTGCAGCATTCTGAATACGTAGTGGTCAGGCACAACAAAGAGCTGCGCGGGATCTGGAAATGCTTCGTTTTCTGCAAACCAACGAGGATCAGTGTGCCCATGTGGACTTATGATCGGCAAGTCCTTCACGTTAGAATATAACTCGCTCGCAAATTGACGAGCACTTGGATCAACGGGAAATAGTCTGTTTTCACCCAAGAGAGGCATCCATTCGCTCCAATTTGCGCTTCATTAATAATCTAGCATATTAGTAAGCTAGGGCGAAGAATGTCAACGCTCCAAGTAAACACGTGTCCCGATTTGAAAGCGATTTTTGAAATTGCGACCCGGAAGTACTGTACATGAATTCTACAACGCGATCTGCACCGCGAATTGCGAGGGTAAAGTATTGATAAGTCGTGAGAAGATTGGTTGCGGGAGTAGGATTTGAACCTACGACCTTCAGGTTATGAGCCTGACGA
>JAYPUF010000117.1:0-7431 GCA_038133925.1 Marivivens sp.
TGCAGGAGCGGGCCGTATAGCAACCGTTCTCTTTTTTGTCTAGTCTGGGGGCAACCAAGGAGTAACGCGATGAATACAACGCAATTCGACCCTGTTTTGATCAAGCTTCTCGAGGCAATTGAGCCGCATGTTGTCTTTGATGGGTGGAGCCAAGTTGCCTTTGATGCGGCGGTTTCTGACGCGGGAATTGCTTTGGATATGGCGCGTGCGACTTGCCCGCGCGGTGCGATTGATCTGGCTGTTGCTTATCACCGCGTCGGTGATGCGCGTATGGCAGAGAAGATGGTCGCGGCTGACCTGTCCCAGATGCGATATTCCGAAAAGGTCGCCCATGCGATTTGGCTCCGTCTTGAAGACGCGGACCGAGAAATGGTGCGCCGCGGCACGACGCTTTTTGCTCTTCCGCATCACGCAGCGGAAGGTTCGGGCCTCATCTGGGGGACCGCAGATGCGATTTGGAATGCGCTTGGCGATACTTCGGATGATGTGAATTGGTATTCAAAGCGCGCTACACTGTCGGCCGTCTATGGTTCTGTTGTGCTCTATTGGCTTGGTGACGAGACCTTTGGCGAGGCGACAAAAGAGTTCATAGACCGCCGAATTGCGGATGTGATGCGGTTTGAAAAGGTTAAAGCCTCGGTGCGCAAGAACCCTGCGTTCCGTCCATTGGTCGCAGGGCTTGATCGCCTGTTGGGTGGTATCAAAGCGCCAAAAGCAGACACTCGGGATGATCTTCCCGGGCGCTGGGTGGAATAAGGAACGGACATGACCGAAATGATGAAAGCCGTAGAAATCACCAAAGCCGGTGGTCCAGAAGTCCTGCAAATTACAGACCGCCCGCGTCCCGTGGCCGATTATGATCGTGTGATCATCAAGGTCGCCTATGCGGGGGTGAACCGTCCTGACGCGCTTCAGCGTGCTGGCGCTTATGATCCGCCCAAAGGCGCAAGTGATCTGCCCGGCCTTGAATGTTCGGGAGAGGTGGTTGAAGTCGGCGCTGGAGTCTCCAGCCTCAAGGTGGGTGACAAGGTTTGCGCGCTGCTTCCGGGTGGGGGCTACGCCGAATATGTTTCGACCCCTGCGGCGCATTGTTTGCCCATTCCTGCGGGTTTGAGCCTAAAAGAGGCAGCGTGTTTGCCCGAAACCTGTTTCACCGTTTACTCTAACGTTTTCATGCGCGGCGGGCTCAAAGCTGGCGAGCGTTTCTTGGTTCATGGCGGATCTTCGGGGATCGGAACGACGGCGATTCAGATCGCACGTGAATTCGGCGCGCGGGTTTTTGTGACGGCGGGGTCTGACGAGAAGTGCGCTGCCTGCGAAGAGCTTGGGGCCGAGCGGGCAATAAACTATCGCACTGAGCAATTTGAGGATGTAATGCGTTCCGAAGGTGGAGCGGATGTGATCCTCGATATGGTTGGCGGGTCTTATATTCAGCGCAATATCAAAGCTTTGGCTGATGATGGGCGTTTGGTCCAGATCGCGTTTCTGGGTGGCCCAAAGGCAGAGGTTAACTTTGCGCAACTGATGACGCGGCGCTTGACCTTTACGGGTTCGACGCTCCGCCCTCAGTCAGATCAAGCCAAGGCGCGAATTGCCGACGAACTGCGTTCACATGTTTGGCCCCTGATCGAGGCAGGCAAGTTCGCGCCTGTCATGGATCAGGAGTTTGACTTTGCCGATGCGGCCTCGGCGCATGCTCGTATGGAGAGTAGCGCCCACATCGGCAAGATCGTTCTAAAGGTTAACGGATAGGTTCCAAAAGGGCGTCATCAAGGGTGCAATCTCTGATGACGTCGGCGCCGCAGCGACGGAATTCGAGATCCCGCGTCAGGCAGATGCGGACCTCTTGGATATAGCCGCTTTTACAGGTCACGGTGACTTCGTTCGGGTCGAGGCCTTGGTTTTCCTTGATAAACGCTTGTTCCACGACAGAGGCGGGAAGCTGCACGGCTTTGCTTAGCTTGCGGAACACCTCGGGGCGGGTCACGCGGTCATAAGCTTCGCGGGCAAGGGCGTAGAACTGGGTCGAGTTTAGGCCTGAACAGGTGCCGTGCTTGTTCCATTGATACCATGCAAGGCCCGATGTGCCCATGATGTCGGCCATCTCATTGGTCTGGGTGCGCGTGGGTTCGGCGTGGGGGGTGCGGCAGTAATCGGGCCAGCCGCTCTCATACTGGGGCCAAAGACCGTGAAGGACCCAGCCAAAGTCCTCGGAGGGGTCGCATTGCGGTGAGTTGCGCTCGTCACCTTCTAGGCTGCACCACGTGGGGGACCATGAAAGGGACATGACGTAATAGTCAAAGTCGCCTGCGGTTCCGTCTGCCTTGGCAAACGCCGGCGCGAGTGCGGTGATAGCCGCGAAAATCAGTCTCAACATTTTGATCTTTTCTAATTTGCTTTCCCGCACTATATACGCCCCAAGTTCCCCGACAATGTGAACTGGGCCAAAAATGGCTCGCCCTCTTTCAGGGCACGGGGAAGGTTTGTTTATTAGGAGAGTCACGATGGCTGATAAACCGATTATGGCAAAGGCCACCGCCGTATGGCTGGTGGACAACACAACGATCACCTTTAAGCAGATCGGTGACTTCGTTGGTATGCACGAGCTCGAGATTCAGGGCATTGCTGACGGTGATGTTGCTGTGGGCGTTAAGGGCTTTGACCCCGTTGCGAACAACCAACTGACCCAAGACGAGATCGACAAGGCAGAGGCGAGCCCGCTTCACAAGCTCAAGCTCAAGTTCAACCCTGCTGCTGTGGGTGAAGAAAAGCGCCGCGGCCCGCGCTATACCCCACTTTCCAAGCGTCAGGACCGTCCTGCGTCGATCTACTGGCTTGTTAAGTTCCACCCAGAACTTTCGGACGGTCAGGTTGCCAAGCTTGTTGGCACCACCAAGCCGACCATTCAGGCAATCCGTGAGCGTACCCACTGGAACATCCAGAACATTACCCCCATCGACCCTGTCGCTCTGGGTCTGTGTAAGCAGTCCGAGCTTGATGCTGCCGTTCAGAAGGCAAACGCGAAGCGCGCCAAAGAAGGCACCGCGATGTCGGACGACGAGCGTCGCAAACTGGTAAGCACCGAGCAGTCGCTTGGAATGGCACCCGAACCCAAGATGCCGTCGGCAATTGCCGGTCTCGAAGCCTTTACGCTTTCGGGGAACGATGACGAAGAAGACGAGCGCGACGATTCGGCGTTCAAGGATGCGGATAGCTTCTTCAATCTTCCTGACAACGACGATGACGGCGACGAGGATTGATCCTCGCGCCCATTGGGCAGATTTGCGAAACCCCGGCCATTCGGTCGGGGTTTTTCGTTTAGAAGGATTTGCGAGCGCGCAGAGCGGCTGTGATCGTCCCGTCGTCGAGATAATCCAACTCGCCTCCGACGGGGACACCTTGGGCCAATGACGTCACTTTGACGTGGGGAAGCTGATCAGCGATATAATGCGCTGTTGTTTGTCCATCGATGGTGGCGGAAAGGGCGAGGATCACCTCGCTGACGTTTTCGCCAACGATGCGGTCCACCAGCTTTGGAATGCGGAGTTCCTCTGGGCCAATGGCATCAAGTGCCGATAGCGTGCCGCCCAAAACGTGGTAACGGCCTTTGAACACACCAGAACGTTCCATGGCCCAAAGATCGGCGACATCCTCGACCACGCAGATTTCGCCGTTTGCACGCTTTTCACTCTCGCAGATATCGCAGACATCCGAGGTGCCGATATTGCCGCAGTTGAGGCATTCTCGGGCGGTTGAGCCGACGCGATGCAGCGCATCGGCCAGCGGAATGAGATGGAGCGAGCGCTTCTTGATCAGATGCAGGACTGCGCGGCGCGCCGAACGAGGACCAAGCCCAGGGAGCTTGGCCAGAAGGTCGATCAGGTTCTCGATGTCTTTGTTCTGGCTCATCGTGGAACCTGTCACCCGTGATCAGAAGGGAAGTTTGAAATCGGCGGGAAGGCCGAGACCTTCGGTCAGCTTAGTCATTTCGGACTGGGCCCTTTGCTGGGCTTTGCCTTGGGCGTCCTTGACGGCGGCAAGGATCAGGTCCTCGACCATTTCCTTTTCGCTGGCAACAAAGATAGACGGGTCGATATCAAGGCCCGTCAGTTCGCCTTTGGCGGTTGCGGTGGCTTTCACCAAACCTGCGCCGCTTTCTCCTGTGACGGTCATGTTTTCAAGATCGTCCTGAAGCTGGGCCATCTTAGCCTGCATTTCTTGAGCGGATTTCATCATCTTGGCCATATCGCCAAGGCCGCCGAGTCCTTTGAGCATTTGTATCTTCCTGTGTGTTTGGTCGGTCCGATGGGGTTAGTCCGCTTCGAACGGATCCCATTCTTCGTCTACTTCGGGGAGCGCCTCGACCTCGGCCTCGAGCGCGATATCCGCTTGGGTGCGGATCGTGCTGATCTGGGCTTTGGGAAAGGCTTTGAGGACAGCCTGCACCAGCGGGTGCTTGGTCGCTTCGGATTTGAGAGCGTTTTCTTCGGCGTCGCGCACTTCGGTGATCGTGGGTGCGCCGCCTTCGTTCACAAGTGTGATGGCCCAACGGTTGCCCGTCCACGCCTGAAGCCGCGAACCGAGGCGCTGGGCGAGATCCTGGGGGGCGTTCGGAGCAAGCTGGAATTCGATCCGTCCGGGGCGATAGTTGGCAAGACGCACGCCGCTTTCCACCTCGACGAGGAGTTTGACGTCGCGGTGGGCGCGGATGAGTTCGACCACGTCCTCGAAGCGGGCATAGCGCGCGAGCGAGTCGGCGTTTAGTGCGGTGGCGGGTTGGGCACCGCCGCGTGCCACGGGACCAGAGCCCGAGGTTGGGGCATAGCTGGTGCTCATTGCATTCACCGAGCCGCCCGTGGGCGCAGGACGTCCGCCGCCGCCGGAGGGGCCACCCGAAGGCGGTGGCGTGTCAGAGAGTTTCTTGAGAAGATCCGCAGGCGAGGGGAGATCCGCCACATGGGTCAGACGGATGATCGCCATTTCAGCTGCCATCATCGCGTTGGGGGCAATCGCCACCTCTTCCAGAGCCTTGAGCAGCATTTGCCAAAGGCGCGTTAAGACGCGAATCGGGATGGCGCCGGCCATTGCCTGACCGCGCGAGCGTTCGTCCGGCGAAACCGTAGGATCGTCAGCGGCGTCGGGCGTGATCTGGATGATCGAAATCCAATGAGCAATTTCTGCTAGGTCCCGCAGGATCGCCATTGGGTCAGCGCCGTCTGCGTATTGTGCCGAAAGCTCGGTCAGTGCTCCCGCAGCTTCGCCGCGCAGGATCATATCAAAGAGATCAAGCACACGGCCACGGTCGGCAAGGCCGAGCATGGCGCGGACCTGATCAGCGGTGGTTTCGCCTGCGCCGTGGCTAATCGCTTGATCGAGGAGCGAGGTTGCGTCACGGGCCGAGCCTTCGGCGGCGCGGGTTATGAGCGCGAGGGCGTCATCGCTGATCTCAGCGCCTTCGGAGGTCGCGATCTTGCGAAGCAGATCGATCATCACTTCGGGCTCGATACGGCGAAGGTCGAAACGTTGGCAGCGGGACAGAACCGTGACAGGCACTTTGCGAATTTCAGTGGTCGCAAAGATGAACTTTACATGCGCAGGCGGTTCTTCGAGCGTCTTAAGGAGCGCGTTAAAGGCGCTCGTTGAAAGCATGTGAACTTCGTCGATGATGTAGATTTTATAACGGGCCGAAGCGGCGCGGTAATGGACGCTATCGATGATCTCGCGGATGTCGTTCACACCCGTGCGAGAGGCCGCGTCCATCTCCATCACATCAACGTGGCGTCCTTCCATGATCGACGTGCAATGCTCGCAGACGCCGCAAGGGTCGGTCGTAGGTTTGCCGTTCCCGTCGGGACCGATACAGTTCATGCCCTTAGCGATGATCCGTGCGGTTGTCGTTTTGCCCGTTCCGCGGATGCCGGTCATGATGAAGGCTTGGGCGATACGGTCCGCTGCAAAAGCATTGCGAAGCGTGCGCACCATGGCGTCTTGTCCGACGAGATCGGCAAAGGTTTCGGGGCGGTATTTCCGCGCGAGAACCTGATAAGGGCGTGCTGCTGTGTCGGACATGGGGGCCTTGATCAACTTGTTCTAGTGACAAGGTAAGCATCCCGCGCCGCGAGGTCCACATCTGTCGGTCATTTCTATGCGGAAAGGTGAGAGACTGGACAGCGACCCAAGCGGAAATCGTTACGGCTGCTTCCTTCCGGACCTGACCGGGTTGGCGAAGCGCTCGCCCGCGCCAGCCTCTCGGGGGGTGAGTTAGGGGGTTTGGTGTATCTTTGCAAGGGGTCAGGCCCAAACGTGTCCCAAGAAGACTAGAATCCTCGCTCTGGTTTGGTCATAGCTTGTGCGACTTGAATTGGAGTGTGTCATGCGGATTGCAGAAGAGGTGACTTTTGGTGGAAGCGGCTATGACCGCGCGGCGCAGCTAAGAGCAGAAGCCGAATCGGTTTGGCAGCGGCCTGATGCACGCGTGATGATCCTTTGGCGGGGCAAGCCACTGGTCACTGATTCTGAAAATCGTGCGCTGTTCTTTGTCGAGGTCGCGCATCCGATCATGGATCAGGCCGGCGCTCCTATTTTCCTTGGGCTGCCGGATGGTGCACCGACTTTTGCCGTCGATCTAAGCGGATGGAATCCTTCTGAGATCGAACTTCACTCTGGTTTTCTTGATCCGACAGAGCAGAACCATCCTCTGATCGGAGAGGGAGCAGTATTTGCGGAACTGCGCGGGATCATGACGCACCTTTCCGCGCAGGACGCAGAACTTGCCAGTACCGCTCGGGCGATCCTTGGTTGGCATGACAGCCACAAGTTCTGCTCGAAATGTGGACATCAAAGCGAGATGGCGATGGGCGGTTGGCAGAGGAACTGTCCGTCCTGTGGTGCTCCGCATTTCCCGCGCACTGATCCGGTTGCCATTATGCTTGTGACCCATGGAAACTCTGTGCTTTTGGGGCGCTCGCCCGGATGGCCCGAGAGAATGTATTCTTGTCTTGCAGGGTTCGTGGAACCCGGAGAGACCATTGAAGCTGCGGTGCGCCGCGAAGTTTTCGAAGAAGCAGGGATCAGGTGCGCGCGCGTGACCTATCTTGCCAGCCAGCCTTGGGCCTTTCCGATGAACCTGATGTTCGGTTGCCATGCCCAAGCAAGCTCGACCGAAGTCACGGTTGATCCTGCCGAGCTTGAAGATGCGCGTTGGGTCACCAAAGAAGAGCTAGCCTTGGCGTTCACGGGCGAGCATCCTGAAATCGCTCCGGCGCGCAAAGGATCGATTGCGCACTTCATGCTTTTCAATTGGCTTGCAGATAATCTCGATTGAGGTGATCCTTTGTCAAAATGGCCTCAAGGTCAGTGAAAGACGGAAAAACGAATGAAATTCAGTACGAAAGAGGACATCGAAGCGAGCATGGAGTTCGTATTCGATCG
>JAYPUF010000118.1:0-7268 GCA_038133925.1 Marivivens sp.
GGCGCGTGCTCTTCGGCAATCGCGGTAACCATACGGCACAGCGTTTCCTTGACTTCGTCACTCTTGAGGCGCGAGAGGGCGAAGAAGATGCGCTGGGTCTGGTTGTCGAGAGGCTGCACTTCGCCGCCTTCGTAGCCTTCAAAGAAATGCGCAACCGGAAGGCCGAGGGCAATCGCGATGTCATGCAGACGGCTGGCCGATACACGGTTTTGACCCGTTTCATACTTTTGAAGCTGCTGGAAAGAACAGCCAATGTGCTTGGCCAACGCAGATTGGGTCATACCGCGCATGACGCGGGCATTGCGAATTTGGTTCGCAACGTGGAGATCGACCGGATGTGACATAGAGTGCCTCACTAACTAAATTTCACTCTATTGTGGAAATTTCGCACACCTTAACAATTGATTAACGATAATTTGTTCGGTCAAACGGATCACCTGTTAAGGGGTGATTTATCACTCGTCAGGATAGTGCGGGATACGTGTGGATAACTTGTTTGCTGCAGGTGAATTTGAGAAAAACACTATAGTAGCTGGAGTTATGTTTTGACCGTCCATCAGGCACCAAACCTATTGTTCGAAATGTTGCGCTCTTTCGTAGAGCTCGCAAACTCGCTCAATTTGTCTCGTGCCACTGAGGTGACGGGGATCACGCGCCAGACCCTCAAACGCCACATTAGCAACCTAGAGGAGTTGCGCGGCGCGCCGCTTTTCGATCTTGTTGACCGTCGTTACGTGCTCACGAGCGAGGGAGAGGCTGCTCTTCCTGAGGCCAAAGCTCTTTTGGAGCGTAGCGTTGCATGGGTTCGGGCCGAGGAACCTTTGGTCGAAGGTTTGCAAAAAGTTGAGACTCCGGACGGGCTCTATTCTTCGCGCCAATTACCCCTGCGCGCACTTTGGGAAACCGAAGGGGCATGTACGTCAACATACGATGCTTGGTGTGCAGCACGTGGTGTTCTTGGGGATGTTGCGCTTGATCGGTTTCGTTCGCGCCTTGTGGTGTTCCGACCTCTGGGTGACGAGTGGGTGTGTGTATCGCTTGGGGCAGAAAGTGTTCTGGCTCGAATGATCGGCTCCATGCGAGCAGCATCAGCAGTCGGTATGCCTCTTAGCCTTGTCTTAAAAGGTTTTGGCTGCTCGGAATGCATTGAAAGCCTTTTCTCTAGTGTAAGTGCGTCGAGTGATGTGCGGCTTGATCGCGTCAGGATGCGTGCGAGCATCGGTGGGGAAGGTATTGATTTTATGAGGCTTTCAATGTTGATCCGTTTTCCTGATGGATCAACTGGTGTTGCGACCTTCTGCGAGGATCATCGTTGAGCCAATAAAAAAGCGCCCCTCTGGGCGCTTTTGCGTTCATGGACTTGAAGCGCTTACGCTCCCCAAGTTCTCACATCACCGCAATCCATGTGTACAAAGTTCGAGCCAGAGTATTTGCCGACGCCGCCTGCGTGGCAGGATTGGGCAGCACGTGCCATTTGACCGACCGAGCGGCTTGCAAGGCGGAGGTCAGCAGCTTGTCCACGCATGTGAAGCGAGTTGCGTGCAACACCTGACGATTGACTGCGGAGCATCGCGTTGGTTTCAGGCGAACGGTAGCCGGACAAGAGCATGTAGGGTTCGCTGACATCTAGAAGGGCGTGGGACGCTGCCATGATGTCAATCGTACGGGTATCAATGTTGACGGCTTTGTTGTTACGCCAGTCACGCATGAAGAAATTGATCTCTTTGACCGCTTCTCCGATGTATTCGCCTTCGATCCAGTAGATCATGTCGATCTTTTCACCGGTGCGGCCCGAGTACATCTTAATTCTGCGGATGTCGCCGGCATTACGCAAGAAACCGAAAGCGTTTGCATATGTGGGAGCCGCGACGACTGCGGTTGCTGCGAACGCGCCAAGAAGTCCGCGCCGAGTAATGCCCGAAGAGCTGGTGTTGGTCATGATTGCGTCTGTCCCGTCGCTATTATGATCGCCACGCGTTAACGGCGGCTGGTTACCATCTCCCCAGATGTGCCATTTTTATGGCATAGGGTGATTCACGAACCAACCCTTTTTTCTTTAGGTTTTGGTAACCTAGGCGGAAATCGGCGGGTTTTTGCGCAAAGCAGCGAACTGGTTCCTGTGCGTTCTTGATCCCAAGCCCAAGAAATTGGGCCCTATGTGCAACAAAACAACAACTAACGGTGTTTGTACTCAAATGTGAGTGGACATGCTGACGCTTACGAATTGAACTGGTTAATAAATTAAAAATATTGAGTTTCGGGGGATTTCATAGTGGCGAAGTTGAATTTTGAGGTGCGCCGTTCAGTTTTGGGGCTTTGCGTTTCGCTCGCAATTTTAGGTGCGACCCCTTCGGCTCAAGCCCAAGTGACAGCCTTTCGGCAAGCTGTAGCTGAGACCGCCGCGAAAGATGCCGATCTTGCAGAAATCTACCGTGCTCGCGTGTTCGAAGGGATTTGGACCGGTACAAGCCAAGAGGCACAAACCCGTCGCAATGCGCTTTTGACAGCGCTTGCTGATGCGCATTTACATGGATTGCCGCGCGATCGCTTTTCTCCCGAAGCGCTTGTTGCACGCATTCAAAACGCCAAGACCGCGGCCGAACTTGGCGAGATGGATGTTGAACTGTCCAAAGCGTTTCTGGACTACGCGCGCGCGATCAACACTGGGCTTTTAAACCCCGGTTCGGTCGTCTCTGAGATTAAGCGCGAAGTACCTGTGCATGATCGTCAGGCGCTTTTGGCCGAGTTCGTCGCGGCGCCTTCGCCGACAGGGTATCTGCGCGATCTTGCGCCAAAGTCGCATGAATATGCGCGTCTTCTGCGTCAGAAGTTCGAGCTTGAAAAAGTTGCGGTAAATGACAGTTGGGGGCCATCGATCCCTGTACGTACCTTGCGCCCCGGAGATCAAGGGGACGCTGTAATTGCGCTTCGTAACCGATTGGTCGCAATGGGCTATTTGGACCGCTCTGTCTCAGGGCGCTATGATCCAGCCATGCAATCGGCGGTTCAACGTGCACAAGAAGCCTTTGGTTTGCCTGCTGATGGCGTCGCTGGCGAGGATACCATTCGCGCGCTGAATACTCCAGCAACGGAACGCCTCAAGTCTGTTCTGGTAGCGCTTGAGCGTGAGCGTTGGACGAATTTTGAGCGCGGCGAGCGGCATATTTGGGTCAACTTGACAGACTTTACCGCTCGGATCGTTGACAACGATATCGTTACCTTTGAGACGGTTGCAGTCATTGGTGCGACATCAAGTGATCGGCAAAGCCCCGAGTTCTCGGATGAGATGGAGCATATGGTGATAAACCCGAGCTGGTTTGTTCCGCGCTCGATCATCGTCAATGAATATCTTCCAAAGCTCAGAGCAAATCCCGGCGCTGTAAGCCATCTCCAAGTGGTGGCTTCGAACGGTGCTGTTGTAAGCCGGGATCGCGATTTCTCGGGCTATTCTTCGTCGAGTTTCCCGTTTTCAATGCGTCAACCGCCGGGCCCAAGCAATGCTTTGGGCACTGTAAAGTTCCTCTTCCCGAACAAGTATAATATTTACCTGCATGACACGCCCGCTAAGTCGCTGTTCCAGCGTCAGGTCCGTGCGTTCAGCCATGGGTGTATCAGGCTTGGACAGCCGCATGACTTTGCTTATGCGCTACTTGCTGTGCAAACCTCTGATCCTGTGGATTATTTCCAGTCACGCCTTCGGACCGGAGCCGAGACCCGCGTTGACCTAGAAAAGCATGTCCCTGTGCATATCGTCTATCGTACTGCCTTTACGAGCGTGACAGGTGAGATGCAGTATCGCCCAGACATTTATGGGCGTGACGCAAGGATTTGGGATGCGCTAGAAAGCCAAGGGGTGGTGATCGGCGACGTTCAGGGCTAAATCGTCACCAAAGACGAAAGGTCCGCCATGTCACATACCATTCAGGAAATCGCTCAGGCCCTTGGCGCAGAGTGCTTTGGAGATGTGTCCATTCAAGTGAATGGTGCCTCGGAGCCTTCGACCGCTGGGGCGAACGATCTGGCCTTGGCGATGGCACCCACTTATGGTGAGCAACTTCAATTAGGCCTTGCGAGGGCCGCCGTCGTTTGGCCTGGTGCAGATTGGAAGGCCCTTGGGCTTGAGGCCGCGATCATCGCGCCACGTGCACGGCTTGCGATGGCGCGTTTGACCCAAATGCTCGACACGGATGAAGAAATTGCGAAAGGTGTTCATCCGACTGCGATTATTGGCGAAGACGCAGAAATCGGCGCCAATGTTGATATCGGCCCCTATGCTGTGATCGGTAAAGGTGCGAAAATTGGCGCGGGCACTCGGATTGCCGCGCATGTTGTTGTCTCGGGCACGGCCATCATGGGTGAGAATTGCTTGATCCTTGAAGGCGCGAAGGTGCGCCGGCGCGTTCGCATGGGTGATCGTTGTATCATCCATCCAGGCGCTGTGATCGGGGGAGATGGTTTTTCATTTGTGACCGAAGAGGAGGCCAACGTAGAACGCGCGCGCTCCTCCATGGGTGAAGAGGGGATTGAGACGCCGAGCGATGGGACTTGGCACCGAATTCATTCGCTTGGCGGCGTTGTGATCGGGGATGACTGTGAAATAGGTAGCAACGCAACGATTGACGCTGGCACGATCCGGCCCACGCGCCTCGGGAATGGGTGTAAGGTCGATAACCTCGTACAGATCGGTCATAATGTCGTTCTTGGAAATGATTGTCTTCTCGCTGGTAAGTCGGGCGTTGCTGGGTCTTCTGTACTTGGAGATCGGGTCGTTGTTGGGGGTGGGGCGCTCATCGCGGATAACCTCAAAGTCGGTTCCGATGTTGTGATCACCGGAAACAGCGGTGTTTCCTCCAATGTGCCGTCAAAACGTGTTATGATGGGTTATCCGGCTGTGCCAATCCAGACGCATGTCGAGATGTACAAAGCGCTGCGGCGACTGCCACGTTTCATGAAGGATTTTGCAAATCGTCAAAAAACGGTTTCAAACTCGGACGAGACTCCCTAGATGGCAGTCATGAGCTGCTACGCAACATAAGTGGGGCACGGAATGAGCATTCAGGACAAAGTCATCGCAATCATCGCTGAACAGGCTTTCCTTGAGCCGGTCGATGTAAAGCTTGAAAACTCGCTAGAAGATCTGGGCATCGATAGCATGGGGCTGGTCGAGTGCATATTCGCTATAGAAGAAGCATTCGACATTTCGGTGCCGTTCAACGCAAATGAACCTTCGGCAAGCGACTTCGATATTTCTTCTGTTGCTGCGATCGTTCGCGCAATTGAAGCGATGATGAAAGAACAGGTCTGAACGCCTTATGAAGCGTGTAGTAATTACCGGCGCGGGGACGATCAATCCTTTGGGCCGCAATGTGGCGTCCACTCTCGAGGCTATGCGGGAAGGCCGTTCGGGTATTGGTGCGCTCGATATTCGCGACGTAGATCGGTTGATGGTTCAGATCGGTGGGCAGGTGCGCGGCTATGATGAGGCCGAACATTTTAATCGGCAACAGATAGCGCTTTATGATCGATTTACCCAGTTCACCTTGATCGCCGCGAGAGAGGCCGTTGCTCAGGCGGGGATTGACCTGCATGGCGAAGAGGCTGACCGTTCAGGCGTGATCCTTGGGACTTCTGGCGGTGGTCTAAATACCCAAGACGAAAATTACCGTGCCGTCTATGAGGAGGGTAAGAACCGCGTCCATCCGTTCATCGTTCCAAAGCTGATGAACAACGCGGCGGCGAGCCATGTCTCGATGGCTTACAATTTGCGTGGACCGTCCTTTACCGTTGCAACGGCTTGTGCCTCGTCGAACCATGCGATGGGGTTGGCATTTCAGATGGTGCGTTCAGGTATCGCTCCTGTCATGCTGACGGGCGGCTCCGAGGCCATGCTTTGTTTTGGTGGCATCAAAGCGTGGGAAGGCTTGCGCGTGATGTCGCGTGATGCTTGCCGTCCGTTCTCGGCCAATCGCAATGGGATGGTCCAAGCGGAAGGCGCGGGCGTTTATGTGTTTGAGGATTACGACCGAGCGCGTGCAAGGGGCGCGAACATCCTCGCGGAAGTCATCGGTTTTGCTATGTCTTCCGACTCGTCTGATATTGTGACGCCATCCAAGGCAGGTGCCGCGCGTGCGATTTCCGGAGCACTTAAAGATGCAAAGCTCGACAAGGACGAGGTTGGTTACATCAACGCGCATGGCACGGGGACGGCTGCTAATGACAAGACCGAATGTGCTGCTGTAGCGGATGTATTTGGAGCACATGCTGACCGTTTGATGATGTCCTCTACAAAGTCCATGCATGGACATCTGATCGGCGGCACGGGTGCGGTCGAACTATTGGCATGCATCATGGCGGTCAGGGATGGGGTAATCGCGCCCACGATTAATTATGATGAACCAGACCCAGAATGCGCTTTGGATGTTGTTCCCAATGTCGCGCGCGAGGCTAAGGTTGATGTCACGCTTTCGAACGCTTTTGCATTTGGCGGCTTGAATGCGGTGATTGCACTTCGCAAAGCACCCTAAACGCAAAAGGCCGCCTCAATGGGCGGCCTTGTCGCTATTCTATGTGCGTTACTGAACCGAAGCCACCACTTTGTCATAGGCAGCTGTAAAGCCGGACAGTGAAAGGGTAAGAACCACGGGTTCTCCGCTTTCAGACCCTGCGGGGACCAGTTTGACTGTGGCTTTTGCACCTTTTTGCATCAGCGAGATGTCATTGGCAGTCACACCCATGCGGGACACGCAGCCTTGGGCGTTGCAGAAGGTGAAATCATAACGGCGCTCTTCACCGCCATCGATCGCCATGGCAACGCCAGCAGGAAGATAAGTTTCGAGCGGTGTTACCATCGTCGCACCAGCAACAGCGGGGCCACCGTCGTTGAGTGGAAGCATCGTGAATTCGGCGACTGCATTGCCTGTTTCATTAACAAGAAGCTGATAGATCTGACAGGGGTCTTTGCCGTCCTCGGATTTAAGGCAGCGTACGTCCCAGTCGCCCGAAGTTTCTGCCACATAGGTCTCGCCAACCTGAGGTTCTGTGGTTGCGGCAGCATTTTCTTCAGTTGTTGCGTCTTGCGCGGAAGCGGAACCTGCAAATGCGATCAAAGAAACAACGGTAATAGTTTTGAACATAGAGAACATCAGGGCGTCCTGTTGATTAAAAGTTGGCTCTAAATAGCACGGTCGAAATGCAATGTCAGTCCCACGCAAATCACGTTTGCGCGGGAGTTTGCCACCCTGGTAACAAAATCATTTCATTGAATAAAA
>JAYPUF010000119.1:0-7142 GCA_038133925.1 Marivivens sp.
GCGCGGCGGGTCGGATATGCGGAATAGTTCGTAATCGTGTTGCCCCAAACCTGTGAGTTCGGAACGATCACCTGAACATTCCCAACACTCGAAAGCTCGGTAAAGTTTAGCGAGATTTGTTTGACCGTACCGCTTGCGCCATTCACTTCAACGAAATCGCCATTCTTGAATGGGCGAAACAGGATGATCATCACGCCCGCAGCTACGTTTGACAGTGTTCCCTGAAGTGCAAGGCCGATGGCAAGACCAGCAGCACCAATAACAGCGACAATCGACGTCGTCTGAATGCCAAACGTGTTGAGAATAAAGATGCCCGCAAAGGCGAGGATTGCATAGCTCGCTATGTTCCCGAGGAAATTGAAAAGCGTATCATCGAGATGCCTATTGCCCGCCGCGATATTGACGATGCGATTACGGATCCAGCTAGAGACCCAGAAACCAAGGACAACGATGAGAATTAGCGAGAGAATGTCGCTTGCGACGCCTGCCAGAAATTCAAGGGTGAGATAGTCGCCAACGGTCTTGCCGTTCCAGACTTGGGTCGTGAGAAGTTGTTCCATTAGTCTTCTTGTAGTTTGTCCATTTTTCTTGCGAGCTTTGCGTCCAATTCAGTAAGCCCACCCGCATCGTGCGTCGTCAATCGCACTTCTACACGGTTGTAGACGTTGAACCACTCGGGATGGTGGTTCCATTTTTCAGCGTAGAGCGCAACTCTAGTCATAAACCCAAAGGCGGAAACAAAGTTCCCGAACTTGAATGTTTTCTTGATCGCGTCTTTTCCGTCTTCTTCTGACCAGCCGCTCAGAGAGAGTTCAGAAAGCAACGCGGTTCGCTCAGAGTCTGTGAGTTTTCCCATCATTCTTGTTCCTCAATATTGGCCTTTCGGAATGGACCGTAGTCAGTGAGAATTTCGATTTCCTCATTCACAGCTTCTCGCTCTCTTTCGAGATAATCCTCGACCGCGCGTGCAAAGCCTTGGTCGGCGATCCAATGGAGCGAATGCGTCTGCGCAGGCAGATAACCGCGTGCGAGTTTGTGCTCCCCTTGTGCGCCGGCTTCAACTCGGAGGCCATTGGCAATCGCATAGTCGATAGCTTGATAATAGCAGACTTCAAAATGAAGGCAGGGATGATGCTCGGTACAACCCCAGTAGCGGCCATAAAGGGTTTCTCGTCCGATAAAGTTCAATGCCCCAGCAATTGGCACACCATCCCGCTCGGCAAAGACTAGCAAGATGTCATCGGCCATCGTTTCGCCAATCAGATCAAAGAATGATCGGGTTAAATAGGGCGTCCCCCATTTGCGGCTACCTGTGTCTTGATAGAAATCCCAGAAATAGTCCCAGTGCTCGGGACGAATTTCGCTGCCGGTGTAATGGACAATTTCTCCACCGAAAGCCTGCGCTTGGGCCCGTTCCTTTCGAATGGTTTTGCGCTTGCGGCTTGAGAGTGCGCCCAGAAAGTCATCGAAACTTTTGTAGCCTTCATTGTCCCAATGGAACTGCTGCCCGATGCGGCGCATCATACCCATCGCTTCGCCTGCAATGGCCTCTGCTTCGGTGCAAAACGTAATGTGGACGGAAGAAAGGTTATTGTTCGACGCAAGTTGAACGGCGGCTTGGACCAAAGCGGACATACCGTCGGCTTCATGTCCTGGTTTGGTCAGAAATCGCCGTCCTGTTGCCGGCGTAAAGGGCGCAGCAATCTGGAGCTTTGGATAGTATCGTCCGCCTGCATTTTCGTAGGCATGTGCCCAGTTATGGTCAAAGACGTATTCCCCTTGAGAATGTCCCTTGGCAAAGAGAGGTGCGACGGCAATGACCTCGCCGTTCTTTTGGACTGAGAGATACCTCGGCTGCCATCCGCTCCGTCCCCCGACGGAGCCAGATATTTCGAGAGCATTTAGAAAGCGGTAGGTCGTGAATGGGTCAAGTGGTCGGCCGCCAACTGGTTCAGCACAAGCGTCCCAGATTGCCTGTCCGATTTCTGCTATCGAGCTATGGCTTGTGACTTCGAGTGCGTCGCTCATGCGTTTATACTTTTACGAGGGGTAAGTATGGTCAAGCCTTGTACCCTTCAAACGTCACATTGTGCGCCACCTTGCGCGCCTCTGTCTCGGCTTCAGGTGAGCGGATTGTCCAGCAAAGGATCGCCGCACCCTTAGCTGCAATCCGCGCGACCTCTTCAGACGCTAAATCTGCTGCTTCATGTGAAATAAAGCACGATCCAGAGCGGTCGAAGTCAGGGATCTTATTAAGCGTATCTCGGATGGGAGCCGGTAAAGTTGGCCAGTCCTCGGCGGTATAGGCGGAGGTGGTAATGCCGCGCGGAATGTTGGGGCAAAGTTCCGCCATTTTGCTGACCGAGTGGGGATTGAAGGACATCAGAGCGACGTCACCGTTGTATCGATCCAAGGCAGTGGCGATAGCTTCTTCAAGTGGTCCGATCCGAGGTCCCATTTGTCCATCTTGATCTTTGATTTCGATCAGAAGTGGGACCTTGCCGTCCACGAGTTCCAATATTTGCGAAAGTGTCGGAACACCGGTTTTTCCACTAAGAAGCGTCATCTTTGCGAGCTCTTCCGAAGTGCGCAGAGCAATTGGGCCCTGCTCACCCGTCAGGCGCTTTAGTGCGTAATCATGGAAAACCATCGCCACGCCATCTTTGGAAGGCTGAATGTCGATTTCGATTCCGTAACCCGCCTCAACCGCCGCGATTACAGCCTCGCGAGAGTTTTCCGGACGACCAAGAGCTTTATCGTGCAATGCTCGGTGCGCAATTGGACGCGTCAGAAAGGTCTCGGGGAGCTTCATTTGATTTCAAAGACCCCATCAATTTCTACTGCGACTCCAAGAGGGAGTGCCGCAACTCCAACAGCAGATCGGGCGTGGCGGCCGCTGTCTCCGAGGACTTCAACTAGGAAATCCGAAGCGCCGTTGACCACTTTGGGCTGATCGGTGAAATCGGGTGCCGAATTGACAAATGCATTGAGCTTCACCACTCGCACAAGGCGCGAAAAATCGCCGTCACACGCAAACTTGAGCTGGGTAAGTAAGGAGACTGCGCAAGCCTTTGCTGCGTCTGCACCCTGTGCGAGATCCATTCCAGCCCCGAGTTTGCCGCAAATAAGGTTTCCGTCACGCTGGCTGATTTGACCTGAAATATGAACAAGATTTCCTGTCACGACATAGGCGACATAATTACCAGCTACGGGCGGGGCGGTTTCCGGTAGACTGATACCAAGACCGGATAAACGGGTTTCGATTGTATCGCTCATGTGATTGCTCCGATTTGCATTTGAGCCGACGCTAGCCCGAGGGCGGCGTCATCGCAATCATCAACCTTCTCGAAAGGCCCGTGTGAAATAATCCGCGAGTGGTTGGGTGAGATAATCTATTGGTCGGCGATTTCGCGTCGCCAAGAATGTCTCGACGGGCATACCAGGGATAAGGCGCTGCTCTGCACCGAGTTTTTCGGTTTCCGTATCACTTAGGCCGAGTTCAATTCGGTAGTAAAACGCGCCCGTTTGTTGATCTTGGAACGTGTCTGCCGAGACGTTAAGAACTTGCCCAAACAGTTCTGGTGTGTTGCGCTGATCGAACGCGGTAAGCCTGACTATTGCTGGTTGCCCGATGTAGACCTGATCGATGTCACGAGATGCGACCTGTGCAGTGATCACGACTGGTCGATCATTGGGGATGAGATACATCAAAGGTTCAGCGGCGCGGACTACGGCGGATGCGCCGAGTACCTTTAGATCGTATACGGTCCCCGCGAGTGGGGCGCGAACCACAGCGCGATCAATTCGGTTCTGAAGTGTCCGCTTTTTTTCCTCTAGCTCAGTTTCGCGCGGATCGATCTCACGTAATTCCGCCATCGCTGCTTCTCGGCGGTCATTTGCAAGGCCGAGGATTTCAAGCTCGATCCCGCTTTGTCGCTCTATGGCAACGGCGCGTGCGGCCTCTGTTTCGGCAATTTGCCCCACAAGAGCGGCGCGGTCGCGTCGAAGAGCTAGAACGCGAGGCGCCTCTGAAAGCCCCCGCTCCAATAGGGTTAACTGCGCGGCAAGCTCTTCGTCCAAGAGCGCAAGCTGTTCCGTCATCGCGATGATTTGTGCGTCGATGCCCTCTACTTGGCGGACGATCTGTTTCGATTGTTGTGAAAGCTGTTCGGTTTCGCGCGCTTCGGCTTCGAGACGGAGTGTCAGCAGATTTTGCTGGGACTCGTAAAGTGATTTGGTGGCGGCAGTATGGAATTCGTTCAGCGCCAGTGTGAGTTGATCATCGCGCTCGGCAATAAGTCTCGCCTTTCGAGCCAAGAGCTCGGAAAGTTGGTTTTCAATGACCGCAAATTCAGAAGCCAATTCTGTGGTGTCGAGCGTAAGCAATATCTTCGATTGCGCGACCTCTTCACCTTCGGCAACGAAAATCTCTCGAACAATGCCTCCATCTGGGTGCTGAATAATCTGTCTGTTTTTCTCGATCTCGAAATGGCCAGAGGCGACGACTGCACCTTGGATGCTTGTGCCGAATAACCAACCGCCAAGGCCCAGCAGCAAGACAGCAAGTGTCACGAAACCAAGGGTGAAGAAACGTCGAGCGGACCACATCATTGCGCACCTCCACCGGAGGAGTCTTGTTGGATCACCTGATGGTTTTGAACCATTTGTCTCAGAACTTCGTCACGAGGTCCAAACGCGCGTCGGATGCCGTCTTCGACAACCAGCAAGAGGTCGCATTCCTGAATTGCGGCGGGCCGATGCGCCATGATGATGACCGCTTTACCCGATGTTTTGAGTGCGCGAATTGCACTGTTGAGAGCGAGGCTCCCCTCATTGTCCAGGTTTGAATTTGGTTCATCCAAAATCACTAAAACAGGATCGCCTTATAGAGCACGAGCAAGTCCTATGCGCTGGATTTGTCCCCCGGATAGGCTTCCACCATTAGCGTCTATTCGTGTGTCATAACCGTTGGGGAGTTTTAAGATCATCTCATGTGCAGCGGCCATGCGAGAAGCTTGGACAACTTTTTCTGCGTCAGGAGTTTCAGACATTCTCGCTATATTCTCGGTGATCGATCCGTCGAACAGCTGAATGCGTTGTGGCAAGTAGCCGATGTATCGACCAAGCGTCTCCGGATCATATTGATCAAGCGTTGCGCCATCGAGCCTTATGTTCCCGCCGACCGGTTGCCATGTTCCAACGAGCGCTTTTGCAAGGGTTGTCTTCCCAGCGCCAGACGGCCCTATAACGCCAAGTGCTTGGCCCGGACCAAGATCGAAAGAAAGCATCCGAAGGGTCGCGTTCGCTCTTCCCGGCGGAGCGATCGTCAATTGATTCACGGATATTTTGGCCAGTGGCGTGGGCAGTGCCGTGCGGTGGGGGGCTTCTTTTGACTCTGACAGAAGTCGCGCCAGGTTTCCCCACCCCTCAAACGCTCGCTCAATTAAAGACCATTGGGCAATTAATAACTCGATCGGAGCAAGGGCGCGCCCGAGTAGTATTGAACCAGCGATCATTGCTCCTGCCGACATTTCCCCACGAATTACAAGATAAGCGCCAAGCCCGAGCATGGCCGATTGCAATAGCAGTCGCACACCACGCGAGCTTGCCGCATAAAGGCCCGAAGTGTCTGAGAATGACATGGACGAACCGAGAGCGGCGTTGCGAAGTTTTGCCCACCGACCCATCGTGGTCGCGCTCATTCCAAGAGAGCGAATTTGCTCCGCGCTCGATTGTAGGGTTTGGTTGTATCGGTCGGCGAGAACGGCGGCTTCGGAAGCCTTCGCCGCGGCTTCCTTTGTGCGTAATTGATTGAGTATGGCGAGCGACATGAGAAACACGGCACCCGCGATCGACAGCCAGCCAAGCCAAGGATGAAAGACAAAAATCCCGACAAAAAATACGGGCATCCAAGGTAGATCAAATGCAGAGACGATAGCGGGCGAAGTCAAAGCCCTTTGAACTGCTTCAAGATCGCGGAGTCCGTCAATTCTATTGGCAGACCGAATCAGCGCCTGCTCCTGAACGGTGCGAAAGGTGATTGGGTCAAGTGTACTCTGAAATCGAGCACCAACGCGCGCCATGAGCCGCCCACGCACATAGTCCAGAAGCGTCATGCAGAGGTAGAGAAACCCGACGATGATTGATAGGGCGACCAGTGTTTCGACCGAGCGTGAACCAAGTACACGGTCGTAAACGCTTAGCATATAGAGTGGGCCGCTCAGCATCAGGATATTGACGACGAGGCTGAAAAGCGCAGCAGACCATATCAACGCGCTGCTCTTGCGCATTGTGCTAACTAGAATTCGTTTTCCTTTGGTCTTCGTTGCTTTCACCTAAATCCTCGCACCCACCAAGGTGGTTTTGATCCACCAAAAAACACCCATAAGGATAACCCCTTACCTCTTTATTGTAACGCTTACTTCCCTTGGTGTTACTGCAAAATGAATAACCATAGATTACAATTTCATTATTATTATATTCCTGAGGTTGAGATGTCTCTTATTTCTAAAACAGTTATCTTGCTTTTTCTCCCCACTATCCTCGCGGCAGGTGGATATGAAGGACGTTACAAACAAATGGTTACCTCTGACTGTTCAAAGGTTGGAGAGGTCGGCGGTTCTCTTGAGATTAAGAACGGCATTTTTTACGGTGTCGATAACGAATGCCGCATGACGCGCCCAGTTGATGTCATCAACATGGACGCGACGCTTTATACGATGCAGTGTTCAGGTGAAGATGATCAGTGGACCGAGCGAGCTCTTTTTATGAAATCAGATGATGTCGACGGGATCATCTTGGTTTGGAACGGTTACGCATTCGTCTATGAAAAGTGTGGCGACCCCGAGTGATCAATTCCCTGCTGAGCTTTGAAGCTCTTTAAGCAGCATCTGTATCAGTAGTTCTGCCTGATCGTCACTCATGACTGGGCCAGCAGGTTCGGTTCCATCGGGTGCAGTCATGGGTAGCGGAACAGGAATGCGATCAGATAAAACGCGGGACATTGTTTCGCGCCAAATCTCGGCAGGAAGCCCACCACCTGTCACGCCGGAAAGGGGCTTGTTGTCATCATATCCCATCCAAATTCCGGTCACGAACTCACCCGTGAAGCCGATGAACCAAGCATCGCGCGATGCTTGCGT
>JAYPUF010000120.1:0-7109 GCA_038133925.1 Marivivens sp.
AAAGCTCGCCTGACCGAGTTCGGCCATGCCATCGACGAAGAAGAGCTACATGACAGCTGTTACTCGATCATGGAAGACGATGATGCGGGCATGGAATGGTGCGAGGAAAACGGTTATCCTGGTTACACGAGCTATGCCTCTTTAACCGACCTACCTTGGCGTTTTCCGATCTTTCAGGCGATCAAAGACGCGCTCGACAAACACGTCGAGGCATTCGCGAAAGACCTAGAGTTCAATCTCGACGATCGAAAGCTGGTGCTTGAGGACCTCTGGATCAACATCCTGCCCGAGGGCGGCAACCACGGCTCTCACATCCATCCGCATTCGGTGATCTCGGGGACCACTTATGTATCGATGCCCGATGGCACGTCCGCGCTCAAGCTCGAAGACCCGCGCCACCCCTTCATGATGTCGGCCCCGCCCCGCGTCAAAGGTGCCCGCCGCGAGTTGCAAGCCTTCATCTATCAAAAGCCGAGCATCGGTGATGTCTACCTCTGGGAAAGCTGGCTCCGCCACGAAGTCCCCGCCAACACTTCCGAGTTCGACCGCGTCAGCGTGAGCTTTAACTATAAGTGGGAGTGAGCGAGACCCGACTGGGACTGACTAAGGTATCTTGAAACAGTCAAAAACAAAAACCCCCGCCGATTTCTCGACGGGGGTTTTTATTTAGCTCTTAGGCTGAATTACCAGTCTTCGCGAACCACGGTGCGGGTCTTGATCGGGAGCTTCATCGCAGCCAGACGCAGCGCTTCGCGTGCGGTGGCTTCGTTGACGCCGTCGATCTCGAACATCACACGACCCGGCTTCACTTTGCAGGTCCAACGGTCGACCGAACCCTTACCTTTACCCATACGAACTTCGATGGGCTTTGCGGTAACGGGCAGATCCGGGAAAATACGGATCCATACGCGGCCTTGACGCTTCATGTGACGGGTCATGGCACGACGTGCAGCTTCGATCTGACGTGCGGTTACACGCTCGGGCTCTACAGCCTTGAGGCCATAGGTACCGAAGTTCAGGTCAGAACCGCCTTTTGCTTCGCCGTGGATACGGCCTTTGTGCATCTTGCGGAATTTAGTGCGCTTAGGTTGAAGCATTTACGTTCTCCTTAGCGACGGCCGCCGCGAGGTGCGGGACCATCCTGCATCTCGGCTGCCTTACGGTCGCGAGCCGACGGATCGTGCTCCATGATCTCGCCTTTGAAGATCCAGACCTTGATCCCGATGATACCATAGGGGGTCATTGCTTCGGAGAGAGCATAGTCGATGTCAGCGCGGAGCGTGTGAAGCGGAACGCGGCCTTCGCGGTACCATTCGGTACGAGCGATTTCAGCGCCGCCAAGACGGCCAGCGAGGTTGACGCGGATACCCAGAGCACCCATGCGCATTGCGTTCTGAACCGAGCGCTTCATAGCGCGACGGAACGAAACACGGCGCTCGAGCTGCTGAGCGATGGACTCGCCAACAAGAGCGGCGTCGAGCTCGGGCTTGCGCACTTCAACGATGTTGAGGTGCAGTTCGCTCGAGGTCAGAGCAGCGAGCTTCTTACGAAGAGTCTCGATGTCTGCGCCTTTCTTGCCGATGATAACACCGGGGCGAGCAGCGTGGATCGTAACGCGGCACTTCTTGTGCGGACGCTCGATGATCACGCGGCTGATGCCAGCCTGCTTAGCTTCTTTCTTGATGAAGTCCTTGATCTTGAGGTCTTCAAGAAGAAGGTCACCAAAGTCTTTGGTGTCGGCGTACCAACGGCTGTCCCAGGTGCGGTTGACCTGAAGACGCATACCGACGGGGTTTACTTTGTTACCCATTAGGCTTGCTCCTCAATCTGACGCACCTTGATGGTGAGTTCCGAAAACGGCTTCATGATTTTGCCAAAACGGCCACGAGCACGCGGACGGCCACGCTTCATGACAAGGTTCTTGCCAACGAAAGCTTCGGCAACGATCAACTCGTCGACGTCGAGATTGTGGTTGTTCTCGGCGTTGGCGATAGCGGACTGAAGGCACTTCTTCACATCTGCTGCGATACGCTTTTTCGAGAAGGTGAGGTCGGACAGAGCCTTGTCAACCTTCTTGCCGCGGATCATCGCTGCGACGAGGTTCAGTTTCTGCGGGCTGGTGCGAAGCATACGGGTCTTAGCCATAGCTTCGTTGTCGGCCACGCGGCGGGGATTAGATGCCTTGCCCATGACTTACTTCCGCTTCGCTTTTTTGTCGGCAGCATGCCCGTAGTAGGTACGGGTCGGCGAATATTCACCGAACTTCTGACCGATCATATCTTCGGTTACCATCACTGGGATGTGCTTCTGGCCGTTGTAAACGCCAAACGTCAGACCCACAAACTGGGGAAGGATCGTCGAGCGGCGCGACCAGATTTTGATGACTTCACTACGGCCAGATTCGCGAGCAGCTTCAGCTTTCTTAAGCACGTAAGCGTCGACGAACGGACCTTTCCAAACAGAGCGAGACATGTTTTAGCGCCCTTTCTTAGCGTGACGCGAGCGCAGGATGAGCTTGCTAGACGCTTTTTTCTTGTTACGGGTACGAGCACCTTTGGTCGGCTTGCCCCACGGAGTAACCGGGTGACGGCCACCAGAAGTACGACCTTCACCACCACCGTGCGGGTGGTCGATCGGGTTCATAGCCACACCGCGAACCGACGGACGAATGCCGTAGTGACGGTTACGACCAGCTTTACCCATGTTCTGGTTCGAGTTGTCCGGGTTGGAAACAGCGCCAACGGTGGCGATGCATTCCTGACGGACAAGACGAAGTTCACCGGACGAAAGACGGATCTGAGCGTAGCCGCCGTCACGACCTACGAACTGAGCGTAGGTGCCAGCAGCACGAGCGATCTGACCGCCCTTACCGGGCTTCATTTCGATGTTGTGAACGATGGTACCGATCGGCATGCCCGAGAAAGGCATTGCGTTACCAGGCTTGATGTCAGCCTTTGCCGAAGCGATAACCTTGTCGCCGATTGCCAGACGCTGAGGAGCGAGGATGTATGCCTGCTCACCGTCATCGTACTGGATCAGAGCGATGAATGCGGTCCGGTTCGGGTCATATTCGATGCGAACTACAGTTGCGCTAACGTCAAATTTGTTACGCTTGAAGTCCACGATGCGGTAGAGGCGCTTTGCACCACCACCACGACGACGCATGGTGATCCGTCCGGTGTTGTTCCGGCCGCCGTTCTTGGTCAAACCCTCAGTGAGTGCCTTGACCGGGCGACCTTTCCAAAGCTCCGAACGGTCGATCAGTACCAGCCCGCGCTGGCCCGGCGTAGTCGGTTTATACGACTTAAGTGCCATGTTGATGTCTTCCGTTGCTTTGCGGGAGGTGAGTCCCGGCTGTTAAAGGGCCCCGAAGGTCCCCGACTTAATACTTTCCCGCAGATCCTGATGACATTTACATGCACAACAAAAACAAAGCCCCGGACGAATCCGGGACTCAGGCGGATGCGGTCTATTAGGGGAGTGACCAGGTAAGGTCAAGCGAGGAAAGCCATAGCCAGAGAAATAAGGCTAGGCGCGGAGAATTTTCTCCATCGCACGCCCTTTGGCAAGCTCATCCACCAGCTTATCAAGATAACGAATTTCTCGCATCGTGTCTTCCTCGATCTCTTCGATCTGGACACCACAAATTTTGCCTTTGATCATACTACGCGCAGGATTAAGCGACGGAGCTTTTGCAAAGAACCCCTCAACGTCCGTGCCGTCGTGGCGCACGGCCTCGAGACTTCGAGCATCATAGCCTGTCAGCCACTCAATCACCTGCTCAAGCTCTTGGACGGTTCGGCCCTTGCGCTCGACCTTGTTGACATAAGCGGGATAAAGCCCGCCGAAATTCATGCTGTAAATACGATGTGCGGCCATGTCGGTCTCCTATGAACTCACCCTGCCCTACTGCGCAACATCAGACAAACGAAAACGCCGGCGCAGATTACTGCACCGGCGTTTCCAAAATCATAGACGACAGATTAGAGACCAGTGGTCACGTCGATGGTGTTACCCTCAGCAAGGGTGACATAGGCCTTCTTAACGTCTTTGCGGGTACCAATGGCGCCGCGGAAACGCTTGACCTTGCCTTTGGTTACAACAGTGTTCACTGCTTTCACCTTAACACCAAAGAGAGCTTCAACAGCTTCTTTGATCTGCGGCTTGTTCGCATCGATCGCTACTTCGAAAACAACTGCACCGTTCTCAGATGCCATGGTTGCTTTCTCGGTGATGATCGGCTTGCGGATCACATCGTAGTGTTCTGCTTTAGCGCTCATTTCAGACGAGCCTCCAGTGCTTCGACACCAGCCTTGGTGATCACGAGAGTGTCACTGCGGAGGATGTCATAGACGTTGGCGCCAACGGAGGGCAGAACGTCCAGGTTTTGCAGGTTGCGAGCAGCACGTGCGAAATCTTCGTTAACCGAAGCGCCGTCGATGATCAGAGCGCGCTTCCAACCGAGGTTGGCAACTTGCTTTGCCAGAACCGAAGTTTTGACTTCTTTGATCTCGGCTGCATCGATTACGACGAGTTCACCAGCCTTGACCTTTGCCGAAAGAGCGTGGCGGAGGCCAAGCTTACGGAACTTCTTGGTAAGGTCGTGCTCGTGCGAACGCGGGGTCGGGCCTTTGTAGATACCACCGTGACGGAAGATCGGAGCCTTCTTGGAACCGTGACGTGCGCCACCGGTGCCCTTCTGGCGGTAGATCTTCTTGGTCGAGTAAGACACTTCCGAACGACCGAGGGTCGAGTGGGTGCCCTGCTGTGCGCGAGCGCGCTGCCAGCGAACGACGCGGTGAAGAATGTCGGCGCGGGGCTCAAGACCGAAGATTTCGTCGTTCAGTTCGACGGAACCTGCAGCTTTGCCATCAAAGTTGATCGCATCAGCCTTCATTGTTTTCGCCTCCTTCAGCGGCTTCTACAGCCGGAGCCTCTTTCACAGCCGACTTGAGCGCAGCCGGGAACACAACGTTCTCGGAGAGCGGCTTCTTGACGGCATCCTTGACCGTGACCCAGCCACCCTTGGAGCCAGGAACAGCGCCTTTGACCATGATCAGACCACGGTCAGCGTCAGTCTTGACGACCTGAAGGTTTTGGGTGGTTACACGAGCAGCGCCCATGTGACCGGCCATCTTCTTACCTTTGAAGATACGGCCTGGGTCTTGACACTGACCGACCGAACCGTGCGAACGGTGCGAAACGGACACACCGTGCGAAGCACGAAGACCGCCGAAGTTGTGACGCTTCATAACACCGGCAAAACCTTTACCGATAGAAACGCCGGACACATCGACAAACTGGCCAGTGAAATAGTGATCAGCGATGATCTCTTCGCCAACAGCGATGAGGTTCTCGGGAGACACACGGAATTCAGCAACCTTACGCTTCGGTTCAACCTTAGCAGCGGCGAAGTGACCACGCATAGCTTGCGAGGTGCGCTTTGCCTTAGCAGTGCCAGCGCCGAGCTGAACAGCGGTATAGCCATCCTTCTCAACAGTGCGCTGAGCAACAACCTGTAGGTTGTCGAGCTGCAGAACAGTAACAGGAACCTGCTTACCGTCTTCCATGAACAGGCGGGTCATGCCGATTTTTTTAGCGATTACGCCAGAACGCAGCATAGGAAATCTCCTTAAACTTTGATCTCGACGTCCACACCAGCAGCGAGGTCGAGCTTCATGAGCGCGTCAACGGTCTGGGGGGTCGGATCAACGATATCGAGGAGACGCTTGTGCGTACGGATCTCAAACTGGTCGCGCGACTTCTTGTCGATGTGCGGACCACGGAGAACGGTGAATTTCTCGATCTTATTCGGCAGCGGAATCGGACCACGCACAGAGGCGCCGGTACGCTTCGCAGTGCTTACGATCTCTGCGGTGGAAGCATCCAGTACGCGGAAATCAAAAGCCTTCAGCCGAATGCGAATGTTTTGGCTTTGTGCCATATTCATTGCCTTTCGCGGCTTACGGTTGAGAGGTCGAGGCAGCACCATTGCGCCCCCACATCGAACCTAGAGTCGGGACGAATCCCTTCTCAGGTGTTCGCCATAGAACGAACCCGCGCGACATACAGGTCGAAACCTTATGTGGCAAGGGTGAATCTTACCTATTTTAATTGCCCCTACAGGCCCTTGAAACTAGGTGGTTTTCTTTGGGTTCTAAAAGCATCTCAAAAACAAAAGGGCCGCCGTGAGGCGACCCTTTCGCATTAGCGTGAAGCTATCGATTACTCGATGATCTTCGAAACAACGCCTGCGCCAACGGTACGGCCGCCTTCGCGGATCGCGAAGCGAAGACCGTCTTCCATTGCGATCGGTGCGATGAGCTCAACGTTGAACTTGAGGTTATCGCCCGGCATCACCATCTCGGTGCCTTCCGGCAGGATTACGGTGCCGGTGACGTCGGTGGTGCGGAAGTAGAACTGCGGACGGTAGTTCGCGAAGAACGGGGTGTGACGACCACCTTCTTCTTTGGTGAGGATGTAGGCCTCAGCTTCGAACTTGGTGTGCGGCTTAACCGAACCCGGCTTGCACAGAACCTGACCACGCTCAACGCCCTCACGGTCAACACCGCGAAGAAGCGCGCCGATGTTGTCGCCTGCTTCACCGCGGTCAAGCAGCTTGCGGAACATTTCAACGCCGGTACAGGTGGTGGTCTTGGTGTCGCGGATACCAACGATTTCGATCGAGTCGCCAACGTTGATCACGCCGCGCTCAACACGACCGGTCACAACAGTACCACGGCCCGAGATCGAGAACACGTCTTCGATCGGCATCAGGAACGGCAGGTCAACTGCACGTGCCGGAGTCGGGATGTAGGAGTCTACAGCTTCCATCAGAGCGCGGATCGAGTTCTCACCGATCTCTGCGTCGCGGCCTTCCATAGCGGCAAGTGCCGAACCCTTAACGATCGGAATATCGTCACCAGGGTAGTCGTAGGACGACAGAAGTTCACGGATTTCCATTTCGACGAGCTCGAGAAGCTCTTCGTCGTCAACCTGGTCAACCTTGTTCATGTAAACAACCATGTAAGGGATGCCTACCTGACGGCCGAGAAGGATGTGCTCGCGGGTCTGCGGCATCGGGCCGTCAGCTGCGTTCACAACGAGGA
>JAYPUF010000121.1:0-1567 GCA_038133925.1 Marivivens sp.
ACAGCCGCAATGAGCGGCGTGCTAACCATCCCGATCCCGGCAAAGCCACCTTTGGACAAACCCAAAATTGTGACGGACAAAGCCATCACCGCGAGAGTGAAGAAATCTGCTTCCATATTCGAGTTGGTTTGAAACCTATTAAACGATCGTTGGCTCAACCAAGAATGTCGAAATTTCAGAGATGAACTCCTTGGCGTGCATCATCACAGTATTTCCGATGTCGCTCTGAAACGCTTGATCAATCGCCTCACCATTCGGGAACCAAAGCTCCACCATCCCATCAACCATCATATGGCCTTCTTCATCGCGAGGCCCATCCAATACCAAATTCTGACGATACCCCGACAAACCCAGTAGACGCTTTACGAGGATAGAGTGAAGCTCAAACCATTGCGCTTGAAACTCCTCCGCGGAAACATCGGGACGCTTGCGCAAAATCGACATTCGCTTGAGCCCTGTCCCGTCTGCAGGCGGCGCAACAACGGTATTTTGCAGACATACGATGGAATGGATCTCAGAAATCAGTGGGCCGGGAAGACCCATCGTCATACTAAAATCGCCCGCTGAGGCAGCGGTCATGCTGGAAGAGATGTCTGGAAAGAAAAACTGTGTGATCAAATCCAGTTCGACTGAACCACGGGCATAGGAAATGCCTTTTTGGCTATTGTCTACGACACGGTTGAATACACTAGGGTGTGCAAGATTACCGACCGTCCGTTTAATGTCCGCTTCATAATTGGAAAAAGACTTCTCGCTCAATTCTGTTGCGGTCTGAATAAGACCCATCACTGTAATCATGTTCAAAATCCCTTTCCGAAAGAGCCCCGTCCGAAAGCCGAACGGGGTCACATTTAACTTAACGATTACCGTGCAACAGCGTTGGAAGATGGCGCACCGCAACCGCGATAATGATGGCCAACGACTGGACGAGAAGCTGAACAGAAGTACCTGCTCCAAGCGCCAAAACCATTTGACCAAGCTGTGTCATGAACAACGCTGCAACGCCACTTGCGATGACGCTCCCGCGCCCACCCGTAAACGGTGTCCCCCCGACAACAACCGCTGCGATCGCAGGGAGCAGGTAATCGATACCAGCGGTTTGAGAGGCAGAGCCAATGAAGCCAGTGAACAGCATCCCAGCAACGGCAAAACAAAGTGCCGCGATGGCATAGGTCGCAACTTGGTACCGCAGGATAGGTATGCCTGCCGCAGTTGCTGCCGCGGGATTTGCACCGACTGCGACGAAACGACGGCCTGGGATCGTCCGCTTCGTAACAATGCTGATGACGATGATAAACAGAAGCGCAAGGACAAGCGTCATCGGAACGCCAAGAAATTTCGAATGTGAAAATTCAGCGAGTTCGGCAGGCGCTGTCATCGGAGTACCACCGGACACCGCCCGCACAGCGCCCATAAGGATCGCATTGGTCGCAAGTGTCGTCACGATTGGCGTGATGTTCACCTTTGCAACCAGCAGTCCATTCACTATCCCAATAGCGAGAGCAATCGCCAAAGTAAGTGGAACAGCCGCGAGTGACGAACCAGTCATAAAGCCGATCTTGGCGAA
>JAYPUF010000121.1:1667-4656 GCA_038133925.1 Marivivens sp.
TCGGCTGTGCCATTGTTTTGCTTTCCATCGTAGTCATAGTCACGCTTGCACCACCTTTTCACGGCTCTTCGAATAAAGAGCGACAGAGGCAAGGATCAAGAAGCCTAGCAAATACTGCTGCCATTCTTGGCTGAGACGAAGGAACACGGTGACCGAATTCACCTGAGTGATGAAAATCGCACCAAGAAGCGTTCCGATAAAAGACCCTCTACCACCAAATAGGCTCGCACCGCCGATCACCACTGCAGCGATCGATCCGAGTGTATAGCTAATGCCAGCACGTGGATCACCTATACCGACCTGAGCGAACATCGTTATGGAAGCAAACCCAGCGAAGACAGAACAGCCGACATAAGCGATCAGACGAACTGCAACGGGTTTAATCCCTGCTGTTCGAGCTGCCTCTTGCCGTGATCCCAGGCCACGCATCGAAACACCAAGGTGCTTACGGAACAGGAAGTACTCCATGATCACTGCCATGAGGACTGCCGCGACAAAGGTGACGGGAACAATACCAATCTTGGTGTTGAGCGCGTTCATAAGATTACCGTCAAGCATGCCCGCCGGAACAGGACGCAGGAACAAGGATACCGCTTGTACTGACATAAAAGTCGCCAAGGTAGCGACCATCGGATGGAGCCGCAGGCCTTCTACCAGAACCCAATTTAGAAAACCGATTGCAACGGCCACGGCCATCACCAAGACCCAGCCCGACATATATGTCCCTAAGCCCACATCCGAAAGCAGGAAGAACGACGCCACCACTTGGACAAGACCCATTGTGGGTCCCACGGAAAGATCGATGCCGCTCACCAGCATCAAAAATTGCTGACCATAGGCAACAATGGCGAGCGTCGCTGACAACATCATCATATTCGAGAGACTGCGCGGCGACAGGTAGAACGGGTTCCAAAGTCCTGCGACAGCCCCGAGCACCAGAATAGCGGTTCCAACCATGATCAATGGAGCCACATTACCTGCAGCCCATTTCCAAAATGCGCCCACTTTGGTGTGATGCTTGTCCCGCTGCTCTGTCGATTTCAGAACTGCGGCGGTAATATTGTCTTCGGTGACTTTGTCCCCTGTCAACATTTCCACAACCCGACCACGCGAGAAGATCGCAACTTGATCGGAGAGTCCGGCGACTTCTTGCTGGTCTGAGGACACAAGGATTACAGCCATACCGCTTCGAGCAGCCTCGCGGATCACTTTATAAATCTCAGCGCGCGCGCCGACATCCACGCCCTGCGTAGGCTCATCCACTAAGAGAACCTTCGGGGTCATCGCCAATACGCTGGAAAGAACGACCTTTTGTTGGTTCCCCCCTGAAAGAGATTGGATCGGAGTTTCCCCAGATGGGGTCTTCACAGCAAACTGTCGAATGGCCTGAACCGTTCGACGCCGTTCCGCCCCCCCATTCACGAGCCCAAGCCGAGTATCTTCGTTCGAGCTTCGAATTGAGAAATTTTCTCGAACAGAGAGCTCGGGGAAGATGCCTTCGCGATGACGGTCCCCAGGAAGATAGCTGATCCCCAGCGCCTTTGCCGCTTGGCTTGACTTGATTTGGATGTCCTTGCCATTGAGGCTCAAAGCGCCATGGCCGCGATAGATCCCAGCGAGCGCACGCATAAATTCGCGTTGCCCATTCGCGTCGATCCCTGCGAGTCCGAGGATTTCGCCAGCTCTCACTTTGAGCGAGACATTTGAAAAACCTGGTCCCGAGAAATCTTCAGCCGAAAGAACCACAGGAGTGCTAGACGCTCCCGTTTTTGCAGGGAACGTCTGATCCAGATCACCACCGACGATGAGGGAAACAATTTGATCTTCGTTCAGTTCGCGTGCATCATATGTACCCTGACCTTCGCCGTCGCGTAAAACGGTGAGGCGATCGGCAATTGCCTGAACTTCGCGAATGCGGTGAGAAATATATACCACCGATGCGCCACTTGCGGTTACCTCTCTAACACGTTTGAAAAGTCGCTGAACGTCTTCAGTCGCCAGATGTTCCGTGGGTTCATCGAGGACAAGCACTTTGGGTTTACACTCAAGAGCTTTAACGATCTCGACAATAAACCGCTGTTCGGGATTAAGCGTCGAAATATGATCTCGCGGATCAATCGAAACATCGGAACTCCAATGCTGTAAAAGCCTGCGCGCCCAGTCATTCAATCCCCCGAGATTGGGTCGGCGATTTATCGGCAGACCAAGATACAAGTTTTCCGCGACGGATAAATCAGGCATCAAAGCTGGTTCTTGCCGCACAATCGCTAGGCCTAATTCACGAGCAAGTTCCGGATCGGCAGACATTTCGGTGCCTGCGATTTTTACGGTACCCTCGGTGGCCTGAAGCGAACCGGATGCAACCCCCATAAGTGTTGACTTCCCGGCCCCGTTTTCACCTACGAGCCCATGCACCTCGCCTGCACGTACATCGAATGTGATGTCATGAAGTGCACGCACTCCAGGGAAGTGCTTTGAGACGGTTTTCATCTCCAAAAGCAGTTTGGCGTCAGACATTTAGCTCTCCCTTAAAAGCAAACGCCAACACATCAAACGAGCCTCGAGTAGAAGAGACACTTCTGACGCATCGTGCGCACATTCCGCTCAGATTCAGCAATTTAACGCAGATTGCCGGCCTGACTTCCTCACAATCAAATTCCCCTATAACAAATGCATTTGTCAATATAATACAAAATTTTGGACCGAACCTCTAGCCGTTTGCACGAAAAAATTAATGTAAACAAAAGGATATATGGAAAATTGACCTATTGGACCTGAAGCTCACCAAACTAAGAATTCAGTTTTTGCTTGGCTTCCTGAAAAAGTTAGATAAATTCAAATCAATTCGCTATTTGCAAATACCGGAACCTACGACTTTAGAGATGTCCGGCGAAATCTTGGGAGGAAACATGCAGGGAATCAAAGGAGCGGTTGCGTTTGTAACCGGGGCTGCGCAAGGAAATGGGAAAGCGATTGCATTTGGCCTCGC